>DNHK01000064.1 GCA_003485905.1 Gammaproteobacteria bacterium
AAGCTCATCTGCAGCTTGTACCAACATGGCAATAACTTGCGAATTTCTGGAGCCTACCCCACCAACACTGTTCAATACACCAATCGCTTGCTGTAGCTGACCAGATTGATGGAGCATGCTCGCTTTGCTAATAGCGAAGGAGATATCTTTCTCACCAACTTCTTCAGCAGCACGCTTTAAATATCGATCACGCCTATCAATTGCACCTTGCTCCTGGGCTGCTCTAGCGGCTGCGAGGTAATGAGCCGCCGGAGTTGCACTGCGTGCGCTACCGCCAAGTAACTGTTTTTCTGCCGTCCGCCAGTCGCCCTCAATCATCTTAAGCATGCCTTTGCCTAATCCAATTTGAGACTTTTTTTGTGCCCGCCTATTTCGCCAATTTGATACATCTGTAGGCGCACGCCACAATCTGCCTATTAAACGAAGCAGAAGAAACGCAACGACCACGAATAACAGCAAAATAATAACGAACGCTACAAAACTCAATTCAATACTATAGCCTGCGGTATAAACGTGAACATAGTCGTCACTGCCAGTACTGATAAAAAACAAACCATAGCTAAAACCAAGTGCAGCCAGAACTAGCAGTACCAATTTCACAGTGAACTACCCTCTAACTTTAAATTCTTAAGCTCACTGTAAGATCCCGACAAGTCCGGTAACTCAACATCTAATCCTTCATCCTGTAATTCTCTCAAAGAACTCAAAAAGCTCAACACTTGAGCATCGTTTGTATCGAAATATTGTTGCGTCCATGAGATAGCTTCGGTCAAATCACGCTGTACTTGTCCTGGAGCGCGCTGCCAAATCGCCAAATTTGCACGCTGTAAAATTAATTGCAAATTCAGATCTAGAAAATAACGTTGCTCAGGCGCCAGTAACGGAGTCACCTTCTGATCCACTTTTTGAATTTGAACCATAGTTTTAATATCGGCCCATAATTCTTTACCTATATCCCTCCACCCTTGACCACTTTCTGACTCGACGTTTTGATCCAGAGATGCTGGATTTGCGCCTTCTGCCATCGGCTCATTTAACAAAGGCAAATCAGGCACCGCCTGAATCAACCCGGACAAGCGAGAAGCAACCAGTTCAATGTCTGGTACCTCTACGGCTCTTAGCGCTTGTAAATCATTCCCAAGCTTTGCTCGAACCGGCGCTAATCTCGCATCTGAAAGTTCAGCAAATATTTCATCTGCCTGTAGTAAGGCTAATTCTGCAGCACTAGCATCTTTAGTAATACTTGCGCTGCGAACCGCCATTCCCAATAACTGTTCTGCATCCTCAAGGAGAACCAAGTCTCGCCGATTAACATTCGCGTCGCGTAGCTTCTCCAACGCCGACTCAATTTCGGTTTGACGATCGGACACCGGATTCAAAGCCTCAACTAAAACCAACTCGAGTTGATCCTCATTTACCATCTCTAAAGTATCTTGTCGCAAGTTGCTTAGAGATGCATCGAAAAGCTCAAGTTTCCCAGTAATCTCGCTTAAACCAACGCGCAAAGTTGCATCATCACGTTGTTTGACAATTTCATTTTGCCACATCAACCAACCAGAACCCGCGAGGGCCACGATCGCCAACAGTATCGCCACGATTGACAAGCCCTTGCCGCCAGACGATTGCTTAACCTCTACCGGTTCTGAAACGACCGGATCCTTTTGTTTGCTCATTAAAAACCCTAACTAATATTGCATTAGTGCTAAACGTAAACTTTATCATACCGCCCTTCTCTGACGGAGCGAATCGCCCAATATTTAAGTATGTTCACATAAAAAATATGACGTTAACCAACACTAGGATGCCACGCGATCAATCGCAGAAAGCAGATCGATTTCATCGGTAGAATTAGTGATCTCAACCGACCCAGACCACGATAGTTCAGCCGCCCGTTGCGCTATAGCTGGGGAGACAACTAGCAAAGGCATGAGTGCTAGCTGAGAAAACTTTTCAGCTGCCACCGTACGCAATGCAGTTAGGCTATCGCTACTGAATCCCGTTACTAATTTGTTGGCATGAGGCGCGTCAACAAAAACATCCAATGCATTGCGTGAATCGTAATTAATCTGCCGTTGATAGACATTTAAAACGCACACCTCCGCTTTTAAACTAGTTAACTCATCGAGTAGGTCAGTAGGCGCGTCAACGCTACGAACCACGCCAACCTTTCTATGAGCCCAATACTCAGGATCAAAATTAGCTAACAATGCCGAGCCGCCAACGCCCTGCTTGGGTGTAGTAACTGTAAATCCATATTCGGATTTAAGTAACGCAGCAGTTGCTGGCCCTACCGCCAGTAGATTCAATGCACCCAGTTTTTCTGAACAACTATGAAACAGTTTGGAAGAATACTGAACCGCGTGTCTAGACACAAAAATCAAGGTGTCCAGCTCACCAATATCATAATCGAACTGGTTTTCCATCGGCTGCACTTTTAGCACTGGCGCATGACAAACTTCAGCACCCAATCCCGCAAATAATTTTATCGTGGCTTCCGCCACACCTTCGGGGCGCGTCACTAATACCAAACTATCACTCAACATCAAGTTACAAAAGCTTCTAATAAATCGGCAGCACCATTTACTAACAAATCACTAGCGAGAGTTTCGCCCAGGGGCATGGCACTGCTTTGCTCACCTGTAATCCGCGCTTCGAGTAAGACAGAATTATCCATACTGCCAACTCTCGCAATAGCCTCTAGCTGACCATCCATCGCGCGTTTTGCATGCACTGCTACTGGCGCTTGACAGCTTGCGCCGAGAACCTTACCAACGGCACGTTCCAGACTTAAACAGCTCCAAGCAAAAGCATCATGTAACGGTTGCAACATTTCTATCATCTTGAAGTCACCCTCACGAGTTTCAATTCCAACAATGCCCTGCCCAATCGCTGGAACGGATATATCTTGATCAATTACCTCAGCGATTCGCTCCGGCATGTCGAGACGAACTAAACCCGCAGCAGCCAGAATAATAGCGTCAAACTGTCCCTCATCTAATTTAGCAAGGCGCGTATTTACGTTTCCACGCAGGGGTTTGATTTCGAGAGTCGGGTACCGATACTTAAGCTGGGTTGATCTTCGTAAACTCGAAGTTCCTACAATCGCTCCGTCGGGCAACTCCGCAAGATTAGAATATGAATTACTTACGAATGCATCTTCTGGTACCTCACGGCTACACACTGTATCAATCGACAGACCATCCGGCATTTCAACCGGTACATCCTTCATCGAATGCACTGCTATATCCGCACGACCATCAAGTAATGCATTCTCCAGCTCCTTTAAAAACAGCCCTTTGCCACCCAGTTTAGCAAGCGATGAACCTAGTAATCGATCACCTTCAGTGGTCATCGCCACAAGCGTCACTTCATTACACTCAGTCTCTTTTAACAAACGGTGTTTTACATACTCAGCCTGCCACAGCGCTAATGGACTATTTCTTGTTGCGATTCGAACGTTCACGGTGTTTTAATATTAAGCGCAAGATTGCGATTCGAGGGTTCTATCGTTAAATTCTAGCAGGAATAGCAAACCGAAGGTCTTCGGTTTTATCTACGCGCGGTACCTGCTAAAGAGCGAGTTTATGATATCTTGACTAAATGAATTGAATTTAAAATTAGCGGGGGGATTTATGAAACAACTAATTATAGGACTTGCGGTGGGCGCAGTTGCTACGTATTTTTATTTTGGAACTCAGGCAACCAATGAAGTTGTAGAGGTTGAAGCTGTAGAATTTGAGGAAACGACTACAGATGTGGTTCCTGCAACAAGCTATGCGGCTGTACCTGGGCAAGTTGGCGGACAAGATTTTTTTGGTGCTTACGATGTGGTGGCGGGATGGCCTATCAATATTGCTGATCAGATAGAAGGTCACGAGGATTGGACTTGGGGCGCCGGTCAGTCGGTTTTTCCTGAAAGCCCTGACCGTGTATTTGTATTAGTACGTGGTGAAATCCCTAACGTGGAAAGACCAAGTGATGTCAGTTTGAGGGACATTGGAATCCCGGCAAACTACCCAATCAACGGCGAAGTCCCTTGGCGCAATGCTACCAACACATCACTACCGGTTGGCGTCGACGACACTACAGACAATTGCCCCCCAGTAAGTGAAAGAGGAGAATGTGGCGTCGACGTAAGGTGGGAACATACAATTCTAGTGTTCAATCGTGAGGGTGAACTCATCGAAGATTGGACTCAATGGGACTACTTACTGAGGCGGCCTCACTTCATCACCATAAGCCCATTTGATGTAGAGAAACATGTTTGGATAGTTGATGATTTTCGACATGCAATATTTAAGTTTACTAATGATGGATCAGAATTAGTTCAAACAATCGGGATTCCGAATGACTACGGCGATAATAATGACCCGACACGTTTTAACCGACCTACGTTTATGGCATTCCGATCGGATGGCGGTTTCTATGTAACCGATGGATACAGAAATACCAGAGTCGTAAGGTTTGATGCTGAAGGTAATTACATGATGCAGTGGGGAGAGCCAGGCACAGGTAAATATGATGACACTCGACCAGGCTACATGAATAACATTCATGGTCTTGCAATAGACCACGAAACTAATGATGTTTACATCAACGATAGAGATAATAACCGAGTTCAGGTATTTACTGAGGGCGGCGAGTATCTTCGTGACTGGGGTTTTGGAGGCCGACCTTCAAACATCCATCTATTCTATATGGGGCAAGATCGAATGCTCTGGGCGTTTGATCAGGGTACTCAAAAGATGCTGAAGTACGATCGAGAAGGCCATTTCTTGTATTCATTTGGGTCATTTGGTGTCACCCCTGGTGGGTTTTTTGGTGTACATGGAATCGCCGTAGACCAAGAGGGCAGCCTTTATGTAGCCGAAGTCGGAAATGGAGGCGCTCAAAAATTTACTCCTAAAGAGGGTGCAAATCCCGAGCTTCTATTAGGTGCTCCTACCTATTCAGCTTGGGAGTAGCTAATTAGGCACTAACGATCGGTTATGGAAGCAAAATTGCCGCAGTAATTATCATTACTGCGGCTCTATTTTTTGTATCAACCGAATCAATGCACCTTGGCGCAAGCTGCTAATCCAGTTACGGTGTTTAGTATTGGAGCAACCTCAGCGTAAGCTGAAGACCAAGATACGTTTTAGTATGATTCACAGCTGATTTTTTGTAGCCGACATCAATCTACCAAACGCTCGGCCAAGGTTTCCCGACCAGAAACTCTGGATTGGCTCCAGCTCGAGGCCGGAACTTCTGAACACGGCCATTATTAACGGAAGCCGTATAAAAGTTTCCTTCGCTGTCGGTAGACATGCCGTGGACTCCCCACAAACCCCCGGGGTATTCGCCCCAGCTGCCCCATGAATAAAGAAAATGTCCGTCCAGATCGTACCCCAATATTTTATGCGTACCCTGATCCGCTGCCCATAGCTTTTGATCACTCGTGACTATGAAGCTGTGGATATCCATCGGCGATTCACTGCGATTCTGGTTCGCGTCAAAGGCCCATTCTCTTAGGTATGTGCCATTCTCGTCGAAGACTTGCACTCGGAGATTCTCACGGTCATTAACAAATACCTCTCGCGTCGTAGGATCTACAGCGATACCGTGCACGCTGTACCAGTAACCTGGCCGTGTCTCGCCACCACTCTCGCCGGTTTCGCCCCACTGGCCTAAAATATTACCGTCCATATCGTACTTAATGACCCGCTGGTTATCATACCCATCGGCCAGATACATTGTGTTTGCATCCAAAAATACCAAAAATGTGGGCCGACGCAAATGCGTATCGTCTTCACCTGGCTCGCCCGGTGTGCCCAATGTCAACACCAGCTCGCTCATGTCGTTAGTAAACTTACGGACCGAATGCCCTTCTGCGTCGACGATCCAGATATGCTTTTCCTCATCGTAGGGGCTAATCTCAATGTCGTGTGGCCGCACCCATAGGTGGTCCCACTGCTCGAAGGTTTCAGAGATGTTACCTTCACGATCCAAGGCAAAGATGCTGTGCTCAAATCGAAAATCCACACCCTCAATGCGCCCTCGGCCGTCAGATTCTTGATCGTACTCAGCTGGCACCACCCGCGGGACACCAGCACCTGCTTGTCGAAGCGGCAGCCGATTGATCGGATAAAGCAGACCTGCCCCGACCTTCTGCGGAAGCCGAATGGTCTCCATTTCGCTACGATCGAGCAATGGTAATTCACCCTGCGATGCCACAAGTATTCGGTCAGGACTCTCCGCAAACACGTCCATCGTCACCGAATAAGTCCAGTTCTCATGGCCGGGAAGACTCTCCGACATCGGCTTTGGCCAGTTAAGCACTACCTCATAAGGACCAAAAACGTCATGCCCACCGATCGCCCCTGGTACTGCGGCAAAGCCAGCCCCCGGTTCAGTCTGGCCTTGTACGTTCTGATAGTTAACTCCTAATACACAGAAGACTAGGAAGCTAACCCCAAATACCCAACTTCTTTCATCGCGTTTATTCGTCATGACTAAGAACCTCAAAGTTTTTACTCTCCAAAATACTAGCATTCTTGGGAATCGCTTACA
Source organism: Gammaproteobacteria bacterium (assembly GCA_003485905.1). GTDB lineage: Bacteria > Pseudomonadota > Gammaproteobacteria > Arenicellales > Arenicellaceae > UBA10349. Next base: position 6,550 of record DNHK01000064.1, read on the forward strand.
TAGTTACTATTTATCTTTTGAATCAGTTCGAAAAGAGTTAGATGGAATCCAATGAAGACCCAAATTGAGGAGCAACTATTTAGGGGAGATAGGAAGGAATACTAATATTCAGGTTCACCTTCACCCATTCATAAGAATTTAAGCACCCCAAATGGCCGTTAAATGCCCAAAGCGGAGTTTATAAAAATCATACCCCGCCTCTTAGTACCAGGAAAAATCTTTACTTGCATCGCTTAACCAATCAATAAACAGCCGTGTGCGAGTAGAAAGATAACGGTTCTGCGGATACATCGCATAGATGCCTGGCTCTGGGTAACTGGGATAATCGGGAAATAGTTCCACCAATTCACCAGACTTCAAATAAGAATCGGCGCTGAAAGCAGCGAGTAAGGCAATCCCAAGACCGCGCAAACAGGCCTCCAATAACATCTCAGCAGTGTTCGCTGCAAAATTTCGATTTAATGTTTGAGAAACGACCTTGTCATTACTATTGCGATATCGCCACTCTTCTTTTTGCGCGTGCTTGTTGTAAACAATTCCGGGGTAAGTAGAAAGCTGTTCGGCTGATTCCGGCAATCCGTACTTCTTGATAAGCTTTTTTCCGGCGCATAAAATTATCGGACAAGGCGCTAGTTTTCGGGCAATAAGCGTCGAGTCTTCAAGCAACCCAATTCTTATAACTACGTCAAACCCCTCGGCCACGATATCTGCCCGACGGTCGCTAAAATCAATCTCTAGCTCTACTTCAGGATATTGTTCTGCAAAAGCAGCAATAGGACGGGTAAGAAACTGCGTCCCAAATGACATTGGGGCGTTCACCTTAAGCTTGCCAGTAGGGCAAGCTTTCAGTTCTTGAATTTGTTGTTCGGCTTCGTCTAGGTCTTCCAGAGCTTTTCGAGCCTTATCGAAATAGATCACACCTTCTTCAGTCAATGCGACATGCCTTGTTGTGCGGCTTAGGAGCTTGACCCCTAGCTGGTCTTCAAGGGATTGCACCTGCTTACTGATAGCAGGCCCTGTGAGTCCCAAAGCGCGTGCAGCACCAGCGAAGCTTTCGTTCTTGGCGACTTCGAGAAATACGCCAACGCGAGAAATATGGTCCATTATTAATTACATAAAGGAACTAATGTTTTACAAATATTGCATATTATCATCCCAATTGGAACTGATATTGTACGACCTCAATTAATCAACATGAGACATTAACAATGAATACTCCTTCAACAAATATTGGCGCTTTTCTTACACGCGTAACACTTGGCAGCATTCTAATAGCCCACGGCGCCCTAAAATTATTTGTTTTCACGGTGCCTGGCACAATCGGTTATTTCGAGAGTCTTGGCCTACCGGCAATTGCTGCTTATCTCACCATAATGGGTGAATTATTTGGTGGTACAGCTCTTATATTGGGCGTTTATCCGCGTCTTGTCGCGTTGCTCAGCTTACCGATATTGATCGGTGCGACCTGGGCACATCTCGGAAACGGTTGGGTATTCAGTAATACCGGTGGTGGGTGGGAATTCCCCGCATTACTTATCGTATTGGCAGCTGTAGTCGCGACGCAGGGTGCTGGGAGCTTCGCCATTAAACAGGTACCCGTTGTAGACAAACTAATTCCTGACGCACTTAAAGGTTAGTTCAACAATTTTTACAGGAGACAGAAATGCTTACCCATTACCCTTACTCAACACTTGGTCACACCAATCATGGTTGGCTCGATGCGCGGCACCATTTTAGCTTTGCCAGCTACCATAATCCGCAGCGTCAAGGTTTCGGTGTGTTGCGCGTGGTCAACGACGATATAGTAAAAGCAGGCGCAGGGTTTGATACCCATCCACATCGAAATATGGAGATTATTACCTACGTGAGGGAAGGCGCAATCACTCATCGAGACAGTAATAGCAATGTAGGTAAGACTGTAGCTGGTGATGTTCAAGTTATGAGTGCGGGCACTGGGGTCTTTCACTCAGAATTTAATTTAGAGAGTGAAGATACTAATATCTTCCAAATATGGATTGAACCAAACCAATTAGACGTTAAACCTCGTTGGGACAGCTATGAGTCCCCCAAAGAACCCACTGCAGACTCGCTCAAGTTACTAGTTTCCGGTGATGGCAAAGCCCCACTATCGATCTATCAGAACGCTTCAATTTACGCGGGGCACTTTAACGAAGGCACAAAGCTAACCCATCCGATTAAGAATCAGGCATATATCTTGGTATCGGAGGGGTCCGTTAATATCGAAGGATGTTTAATGAGCGAAGGTGATGGTCTTGAAGTAACAGAATTATCAGTAGTCAACATTCAGGCCCTGAGTGATAGCAAGATTTTAGTGATTGACGTGCCACTCCAATAAAAAGTAACGATCAATTCTGTATTCGAGGATGTCAGATTGATCGTTTGCCCAAACATTACCAATGGCCGCTTTGAATATATAGCGGCCATTTGATATAAATCATCTTACTGCCCTGTTAGACGACCTTCCATCGCAAGACTATTCACCTCTCGCTGCAAATAAGGCAAAATACCGCGCTACACGGCTCGCCCCGAACATCTACAATATGGGAGTATTAGATTGAAATCTTATTTCGCGCTTTCGGCAACCATCCTGCTTTGTATCTCCATTCCGAGCGCAGCGCATCACAGTGATGCAGGTTACAACCGTGATTCAATTGTTGTGCTTGAAGCAGAGGTGCTTCGCTATGTGTTTCGAAATCCGCACGTGACGGTATTCGTACAGGCCAAAGAAGAAAATGGCGAGATGGTCGAATGGGAGATTGAGACGGGGTCCACTCCTATTATGCAGCGTAGCGGATGGACAGCTGATCTGCTTAGCCCTGGCGAAAAAATTATTGTTCGTGCACATCCTGAGAGGGCTGGACGAATGCGCGCTATATTGAATACCTTGGAGACAGCCGACGGCCAGCTATGGTCACAGATAGAGAAGGATGCAGAAGCGACCGAGAGTGCGTCCAGCTTAGGGGGTGTATGGAAAGGGGTTGCATCTACGAGCCTAAACAGACAGTTTCGGGAAATAGATCTCACTCAAGCCGCTATGGATGCGAAAGCCAGCTACGATCCAATTGCTGATGATCCCAACAATCAATGTATTACGAATCCACCACCGTTTTTGAATTCCAGCGGTAACTATCTAACTGGCATAGAAATACTCGAAGATCGGGTCATCCTCCGCAATGAGTTTCTTGATATGGTCCGAACAGTCTATATGGATGGCCGACAGCACCCGGAAAATGCAGAAAGAACCCTTCAGGGACACTCGATCGGTCACTGGGAGGAGGATGTTCTGGTGGTAGATACTGTGCTTCTCGCAGATTTTCCATCAGGCAATGGCAACGGTGTACCCTCTGGCGCACAAAAGCATGTTGTTGAACGTTTTTCTCTTAGCGAAGATGGTACTCGAGCCATTGTGGACGTTATGGTTGAAGACCCTGAGTTTCTCCTAGAACCTGTCGTTGCAAGCACTGAAATGATGTATGTTCCTCATCTTCAGTTATATCAATACGGCTGTACAGTGCAGTAACGATACTTGAGGCGGCGTCGATTCGCCGTCGTCCATTCTGACAATCCTCTCCTAACGAATCTGATCTACTGACCGTTCATGAAGAAATGACCGCTTTGAATATATAGTGGTCATTCACTTCAATAGTAAAATATGTCTCATAGAGTTGTTATTCACTGCGGATGTAATCATCTATAATCACCCTACTCGGGTTAGTAATTAATAACCCTCCACTACAACAGTGCAGTAAACAATCTGTCATGACTTCTAAAAAACCATGGGGCGGCCGCTTTCATCAAGATACCAATGCATTGGTAGAGGCCTTTACTGAATCCATCAGTTTTGACCATCGTTTAAGTCATTATGATATTCAGGGTTCGATCGCGCATGCCCGCATGCTAGAAAAAGTCGCGGTGCTCACTAGCGAGGAAGCAAACGCAATAGAAAAGGGACTCCGTAAAATCGATCAAGAAATTTCTAATGGGGATTTCGAGTGGTCTTCACAATTAGAAGACGTTCATATGAACATCGAAGCCGAGCTTACAAAACGCATAGGTGAAGCGGGAAAGAAACTGCATACGGGGCGGTCTCGTAACGACCAAGTGGCCACAGATTTGCGTCTGTACCTGCGCGATGTATGCGATGAAACCGATAAACTGCTTACCGATTTGCAAACTGCAATTATAAAACTGGCCAAACAACATGCAGCCGATGTTGTGCCGGGTTACACGCATCTGCAAGTTGCACAACCAATAACCATCGGTCACCACTTATTGGCTTGGGTAGAAATGCTACAACGTGATCGCGAGCGGCTTTCGGATGCACGCAAACGAATCAATATTATGCCGCTAGGCGCTGCGGCGTTAGCAGGTACGAGCTTTCCAATTGATCGTGAGTTTTGTGCGCAACAACTCGGTTTCACCCGCCCAACCCGAAACTCAATTGATTCGGTGTCTGATCGCGACTTTGTAATTGAATATGCCAACGCCTGTAGCTTGATCGCTATGCATCTGTCACGTTTTAGCGAAGAACTGGTGCTGTGGGCATCTGAAAGCTATAAGTTTATTGAAATTGGCGACGCATTCTGTACCGGGTCGAGCATAATGCCGCAAAAGAAGAACCCAGATATTGCAGAATTGGTTCGCGGCAAAAGTGGCTCGGTTATCGGGCACCTTGTATCATTGCTTGTCCTGATGAAAGGCCAACCGCTTGCATACAATAGAGATAACCAGGAAGACAAAATCCCCGTTTTCTCCATAACAGATACCGTGACGCAATCTCTGGCTGTATTTGCTGCAATGGTCCCTGAAATTAAGTTTGATGTAGTTCGTACTCGCGAAGCCGCGGCCAAAGGCTACGCAACAGCGACTGATCTGGCCGATTATTTGGTGCGTAAAAATGTGCCATTCCGCGATGCACACGAGGTCGTTGGAAAAGCAGTTAGCAGTGCGATTGAAAAATCGTGTGATTTAACTGAGCTATCGTTGACCGAACTGCAGGAGTTTTCAGCTGTTATTGAGCAAGACGTATTCGCTGCAATGACGTTGGAAGGATCGGTAAATGCACGATCACATATCGGCGGAACAGCACCTGCACGTGTACTAGAAGCCTTGACCGAGGCGGAAAAAATGATCGCCGAACCCGCCTAATGTATGACACCATACGAAGTATATAAATTAGTAGAGTAGAACTCATGAAAAACTTACTCATCTACACCATTGTTGCCACGCTCACGATTGGCTTGGTTGCCTGTGGTCAAAAGGGCCCCCTATTTTTAGCTCCCATTAAGGTTGCAAAAATCGAAGCTAGAGACGCAGCAGTTTCTGCTNNATCTGCTGAACTTGCTAAAGTTTATGTCCTGGCGGCCGATGAAAATGAAGTCGCGGTCACACAGGAAGCTGCCGAAAAGGCTGCTGCAGCCGCGATAATTTCGACTGCTGCTGCAGAACGGGCGTTAGCCGCAGACACCTTAGTAGAAGCTAATCTCGCTGCTGCTGAAGCTGTAAACGCAGCTCGAGACGCAGAAGATGCAGCCGACGAAGCTGAAGAGGCCTCAGGATCCATAGAAGCCGCAGAACGCGCTATTGTAGATGCGGCTCGAGATGCGGACTTAGCTGCTGAAAATGCGGTTAAAGCGGCCGCTTTTGTAGAACAAGCCGACCCTGACGAAATGGCGGCGACACTGGCTGCTGCAAATGAAGCAGCAGAGGCGGCTGAGGTCGCAAAAAATGCAGCAGCTGCAGCAGAATCTGCCGGCACCACATTTGATGTGTTTATGGCAGCAGAAGAAGCCGAAGCGGCAGAAGAAGCCTCCCGAGAGGCCTTAGATGCTGCGAAAACAGCGTCTGAAGCTACCGAAACGGCTGCGGAAGAAGCAGCGGAAGCGGAA
>DNHK01000265.1 GCA_003485905.1 Gammaproteobacteria bacterium
CTAATAGCCCCCCGGCTAACTCGATCAGATACCGAGGCTCCCCACCTACGGTCAATGGGTATTCCCCCGGATTTCTCACTGCCCCCTGAACATACACTACTGACGCGGGAAGTTCTGGGTTCGCCTGCCCCTTCAATCGATCAATCACCGGGGTCAATAACTCTTCTCGTGTCAGACTCGTGGTGCTACTGTCATCAATCGCATCAATTTCAGCATCCAAATCAAACTCATCAGCATCGTTATCTGCCAAAGCTTCCGCAACACGAGGAAGTATAATAATTTCGTCATGGGACCTAAGAAGCGGATCATTGACTGAGCCAGGAGATTGCACCGCAAGGACTAAATTAAATGCATGGACTTCAATCTCCTGCCTATCGCCGAACCTTCTCAGAATTAACCCGATCTCGAGATCTGCATCTGGCATCAGATCGTGATCGAGGCTTGTGATATAGCTACTGACTCTATCGCCTTCTTGATGCTGAAAGGCCCCTTGACGGACAACTGCGCCAGAAAATGTTACTGCGCCAGATAATTCCACGGATTTGGCGGGTATATGCACATGGTCACCGTCGTGCACATTCATCGCGCCAAAGGTGCTGTTTATTGGCAACACCTTCACACCTAAAGAACCTACAACTCGTCTGACCGTTGCGTACCTATCATCGCTGCTGGATGTCATGCCGCCGGCAAGATCAATGCTTTGCAGTAGGGTATCTGCCGGAAGCGCCTCATAAACACCTTGTCGCCTGACTTCACCCGTAATACTGATCAAGGTCTTAGCGACAGGAACGAACACGACATCCCCGCTCCGTAAAAAAACATCGTTATCTCTTTTGCCCGCCAACAAAAGATCATATAAATCGAAATTGACGATCGATCCGTCCAGTCGCCGAACTTGTATCAATCTATATGATCCTATGTCGGTTATACCACCACTAAGATAAAGCGCTTGAGAAACACTCGTTAAAGCAGAAACGTTGTAACTGCCGGGCGCGACGACTTCGCCCGCTAAAAACACATTGATTTCTCTCAGTCTACCTAACGCAACAACAACTTCGCCACCAAGCATCCTTGTCGAAATTTTATCGCTAATAACCCTCCTAGCCTGATCAAAAGTCAATCCGCCCAGATCGATACTACCTAGCCTTGGCAAAGTAATTTGACCGTTTCGATCAATTTCCAATCTCACATCAATTGGGTCTTTACCGAAAACCTTCACGCTCAATTGATCCCCTGAGCCTAGCGCGTACCCCCCGGGCGGCAATATATTATCGGTCGGGACGAAATTCGTAAGATTGGCGTCAAAGATGTTTGCGCCAAACCGCGGTAATTCAAACTTATCACCGGAGTTTGATAGCCTATCTTTTTCGTCTTCTTCAACCATTTCTTGAAAATTCACTGCTCGAGACTGATCAAGCGTCACCGGTATTTGTATTTCACGCTCTACAGGGATGTCCAGACCGCCCATCGGGAATTCAATACCAAACTGTTCCGCCATCGATTTCTTTTGTTCATCCGGTAGACTCTTGAACTTTTCAATCATTGCTGGAGTAACTCCCGCCTGAGACGAAAACACATGCGCCGGTAGCCAGGCTAGACTAAAAATTAACAATATCGGGTAAAACCAAGAAAATCCCGCGCCACAGCACTGAATAATCCAGGCCTTTATATAAATAAAAATTAACTGCATAGAAAGTTTATTAGCTCCAACAAACCGTTTTAAATTAGGCACAACAATCCCATCCATGCCGTAATATTCAGAGTACCCTAGAAACCTCTAGCAGGCGTCCACCATTCATTATAGCTGTCTCTATCTGCTCGATTTGGCCTTCTGAATCTACCCTGATTTTATTTGCAAACCTATTAATCGAAGAGGAAGAACATACCTGCTTAAAAAACTGTTTGCCCCCCTTTTCGAGCTTTTCCCAGGCCAAACAATCCACCCTAAAAGACCCTTCACGATCCGGCGCTCGGAGATACGCACCCTTGACCGATTGACGTTCAGACCATCTAGGAAGCGCTTCTTTTATCTCATGATAAACATTAAAGGAGCCCGTTTCAGATATACCTTCTAGTCTTACAAAATTCCAACCATCAAAATATAACCGAATGTATTCTCCATCCGTAAATAGCGTATCACCACCTGACAATGCGACAGGGAATACCGTTTTTTGTTCCGAATCGCCTTCGAGCGTTAACGCCCAGCGCGGCAGGATTACTCCAGTCTCAGCCAAAACGCTTTTCATAAAATTAATTTGATTAGATTGAAAGGAGCAACCTTGTAAAACGACCAAACCCATACACAACAATCCGCGTAGCACCGACGTAGAATAAAACATCAACTGCGAGTTCAATGCACTCTTTCCTTATCCCTGCTACTAAAGCTGTCAGCCCTTATAGCTCTTCTGTCCCACCATAGGTTTCCAACCGCACCTTCTAGTTTCCTACCACCGTCTCTTTCAAGCGATCTGACCACCGTGCTGTACGAGGCTCTATTATTAAAGTTAGTGAACAGATTGAACGGCACTCGAAGAAACAGACCTTTGTCAAAACTCCCCTCACCAAAGTCCTCATCCGAAACGTTAGTTCGCGTGGCAAATGCACCAATCGAAAATCCATTTACAAAGGTACGCCTAGCTTCAAAGGTTACGCCAACATCTCCAGCTAAGTATCGGCCAACGTGAACGCCGAGATCGATTTGGTGCCAAGGAGAGGCATAAAACATCGAAAGATGCCCCGTAAGAACCGAATAATCTCTAAAAGAAAAACCTTTGTTAAATGACCTCTGCTTTACCCAATTTACATTCGCGCCTACTGCAATTCGAGACAGCGAAGGATGATATAAAGCCTCTATTCCGCCACCGCCAAACATCTCTTCTAATAGTCCCACATAACTCCGCATATGAATATTACGACGAACCGTGGTCCTATGCTCTATAAAAAGTGAGTCTATTCCTGTCTCACCTTCAGTGAGGTACCGATTGATTTCGCTGCGGACCCTCGGCAGGACAGAATCCGAAGCTCTCTTTACGTTAAAGTCATTATTAATATCGAGAGAATAAGAGGACCAAAGGTTAAGCCCATTGGTTATTGCAAGTCTAGCTTTACCATTTAAGTAGAGCTGCTTTTTCAAGGGCTCATCAGGGTCCATTAACTGAACCCGCAACCCGAGGTCCACCGTCAAAGCAAGCCGGGGCAATCGGAAATCTGTCGAATAAGTTGGCCTGACCAACTTCACAGAATCCGTTATTTTCTGACGCGCGTGAATGTCAACCCTAGCATTTAAACGGCTACGCGACTCGAGATTATCTCTAACGCGTATCACTCTGGGTCCCAAATGATTATTCTCGATGGTTTGAGCCTGAATCTGCATTATAGATTGAGGAACATGAATCTCCGCAAGTTTAAAAAATTGGTCAAGTGCATCTGCCCATAAAGCATAGCTATCGTTTGAAATCAAAAACTCTGCAGAAGGATTACCAGGATCTAGCTTTGCACGATGCATTCTGATGCCGGCCCGCTCGACGTCGAACAACAGCTTGTCGTACCAATTATTCAAATCAATATGTTCTGGTGCGAGCCTCGCTCCTAGAGGGTCAGCTGAGCTATAAAAACTGGGTTCGATTACTTTAGGTACAGATTTGAAGTCCTTGACCGACTTGATTGTGACCCCATGAAACTGACCGATCTGATGGCTGAGTTGAAGGGATAGCCCCGGCAAGAATTTCCAATTTAACCCATAACTCCAAGGCCGGCTTCGCTTTAATAGCTCCAAACCTATTTCGCGATCATAACGATCAGATGTGTACTCAACGATTAAATCGATTGGATATTTATTAAACTGATGCCTAAAACCGCCAAAAACTCCGACATCTCCCTTAAAGAACGCTTTCGATCGCAACTCACCAACATTCAATCCCTCATAAATTCCTTCGGGTCGACTATTAAACTCGTCATTTAACAGGCTAAGAGGATTCGAGAAAGCTTTTCGCTGTCCAAATCGTCCCCATCCCAAGCCGATAGTCACATCGGTTAAGCCGAATCTTTTTGTCGCTACGACATACTCACCAGACCAGACACCCGACCCTAAAATATCGCGTATTCCGATCGCAACCTCGGGCCGACGGTTAGTTTCAGAAAATAACCGGTACTTAACCTCATAGCTTCTATCGCGAAGAAATAGTGCCTCCCTGCGAGACTCCAAAATAGCATCAGATACACGAACTGCGAAAGGGTTAAAGAGAGAATACCGGAACGTACCCTCGATCGACGGCGTGATTTGAAAGGTCAGATTGTAGGTGGATGCTACTTGGTTTCTACTATAGGTAAAAGCAAGTTGCCCGTCATCTAGCATTGATGCAGAAGGAATTGTAATCAAACCCGAACTTCCAAAGTCTGATGCCCGGATGCTGCCTGTACTAAAAGAAAAAATCAGCACTCCACCAAAACAAACGACTGCCTTCCTATACCACCACATTATGAGCTTCTGGCGAAAAACTGCCCCTCCCGATTACAACGCATTATGGAACCGTAAAAAAGGCGACCAAAGGCCGCCTTTAACACCCAGATTATTGGCTTTACGTACCGGTCGTGCCTGTCGTACCTGTAGTACCTGTGGTACCTGTGGTACCT
>DNHK01000081.1 GCA_003485905.1 Gammaproteobacteria bacterium
GTTACATAGTTTTTCCTGGCAGCACTTTCATCCACCAAGTCTATCGCGAGCTTAGACAGCTCATAGGACGTCGGTTTGACTTCCGCTTGGGCCTCCATAACGGCTTGCACACCGGCATCTACCTCGATATCAGCACTAACGGCAGAAGCGCACAGGAGTATTGAGCCACTCAAAAGACTTACCCATTTTAACGAAATATTCATCTACTTCTTCCTTGTTATCTTGTTGCATCTCTATCGTTTAAAGCTTTTTTCGGTAGATTTCCTCGACCACTCTACCGTTCCTAAGCTACCAGTCGTCAGCCATGGTCTCTTTTTGTTTTTTCACGCGGTTCTTGAATTCACCATGAGTGCGCGAACCACTGGTCTGCGCCACTGATTTTAATCGACAGATGTATTTTCCTGGTGGTAGTTCAGCTGGCAGCATCTTCTCAATAGGTTCTAACCATTTACCGACACTGAACTTCGCCGTCACTCTCGTAATCTCCATCAAGCCAATCATTCGCTCTTCTCGACCGATCGACTCTTTCGTGTATGGGTCTAGGATCCGCTCGCCAGCTTCGAATACGGTATACACCGCACCCACCTCTACCATATCCCCGCCTTGATTCAAGGTCAACGCCGAACCACTGGCTGCTACGACGGTCAGCGGATAACTCGCCTCCAAAATTTGGCGTGCGATTTTTTTGCTAGCCAAGTCGGCAATCACCACATAAGGAGAAAAGCCATCATGGGTTAGTTGAAGGTCCGAAAAATCATCTGCTTCAAACCGATAGGATACTAGGTCAGCAAATCGGACCTCACCGGAAGAGACTTTTTGTATTTGGTAGCTAATCTGAATACTCCCTTCTGGCAAAGGAAACGTTCTGTTTAGCGCCTCAAAACGCACCTCCCGAGTTTCAAATGCTACTGACTCAATGCTTCCGGAGATCAATAAATCTGCCGACAAATCTGCCGTGACCCTTAATTTGTCAGCTACTGCCACAGACTTGTTTTTCAATGTGACATCCCGCTCACTCTGCAGCGCAACACCCTCTTGTCGATCAATGACTTCAAATCGCCGACTGCTGGCCAGGTTCGCTGATAAAGCGCCAGTAAATATCCCTGCTAAACGTTGTAAAATGGGATCTCGTTCCTCTGCAATAAAAGGCAGTACCGCAAGACTTAGTCTCGAGCCTGATTGCTTACGCAGCCTAGCGACGCGCGCCAATATCAGCACCGAGACCAAACCATTGTCTAAGGACTCGTGAGATAAGAGGTCATAGGAGTCAACGACGCCATTGGTTAAGCTCGTAACCTTTTGCTGCATTTCACTCGTAAAACGCCCATCAGGACCAAGCTCCGGGCTTTCTTCCCAGTTCTGATCTAAGCGCTCAAGCGCAGCCATTTGTCGACCGTTAACTCGGCCGATAGCCTCGACAAGCGCTTTCTTAATCGCCAGTGATTCGGTTTCTGCCTCCGCAGACACCTCCACCTCGACAAGTTCCACGGTGGTTCTTGATCCTGCTGATTGTTTCTTATCTGGTTTTGACCAATTTTTAGTATCCTGAGACACGCGCGGCGCGTCGTCATTCGATGCCTTTGTAGGCTTGAGTTCTTCCGAAGGTACGACCTCCGCCCGGATAGTTATATAGAAACAATCGCCGCTTTCAGGCTCATCCCAAACTTGGGCGACGGTTGATAGAACCTTTACTTCGGCACTTGAATAAGCGGCTACCCAGTCGCGTTTTAAGGCAAAATCTTCCATTTCCGTTTCACTTTCGATAAGCGTTTTGGAAGACTCTACGGCTTTTCGCTTAGCATCCTGGAGCGCAAGACGTTCTGTTTCTTTACGGGATAGCTCTGATCCCATACATGAGTAACCTTTAACTTCGACAATCGAGGACGGATTGGCGAGCACGTTCTGACCAAACAAGGCCCATACCAACACCAATAGATACCGCATTCGTGATCTCCTTTGCCGACTCAACACATTCAACGCTAATACACTTGTGACATTAAAATATTTTTCGCAACATTTTAGTCTGCGGATTTACCGCTTTTATCTTCACTTTGAGGAGGCTTTTTTCTGCCACCGAAAAGCCATGATCTGTTAAGGGTCTGTGCCAACTCATCGACACTTCCCAAGGCCAGTTCGGTTTTCCTAATCAGTTCTGGAAGAGATTCTGCAATCGGATCACCTGCCTCAATCAATCTCTCTGTTTTTTTCAGGGTGGCGGTCGCTTGTGCGGTGAGGCTGGCCGTATTTTTAACTGCCGCAACTAGATCGTCTTCTGAGTTCTCGATTATCCGCTGCGCGCCTTGTGCCGTTGCGTCGAAGGAAATCGCACTTTGCTCAATTGTCATCAGCAATTTAGGTAGGCTTTGAGAAACCACGTCAAGCTGCGCGGTAATTGACTGCAAATTGCTAACCATCAAATACAGAGATGCTTGATTCTCAGAGAAACCCGTGGTTATTTCCTCTGTCGATTGGACGATATTGGTCAGTTGCGAGACGACTAAGCCCACATCGAGGCTATCTAAAATTGAGTTAAAACCCGTTTCAAGTGTAGTCTCAAGTTCATCACCAGCCTTGAGCCTTTCATTTGAGTCCATCCCCGAGATAAAAGACAATCCGATACCATTTAAGATCGACGTTACGCCAATCTCACTGTCGATTAAAAGCTTAGAGCCTGATGTGTAAAAGCGTTCGTACTGTTTGGACAGTGAAATCACGACGGTTACTCTACCCTGGGCATTGAGTTCAACTCCACTCACGGAGCCAATCGTCACGCCGTTTAGGTTGACTCTCGCATCTTGCTGGATGCCATAGGTTTTGTCTAAATAAGTTACAAACGTGACGTTGTCTCTATCGCCTAACTGCCGCAACCATGGGGACAAGAAGAGCACGAGCATTATCAACAAAGCGCCAAAAACGAAGAACCCAATAATTCGATCTCGCGCTGTTATCTCTAAGGGACCTGTTGTATTTGCTTTCAAAATTCAAACTCTACTAACTTGTGCGCTTCGATCTTGTAAGCGCAGTCCATTTCGCCTAACAGTACATCTTGTGATGTCGCTATTATTATCGTGGTAGCGTGCGTTTTCTGAAATTCCTTAAGTCCAAGAAATGCGAGCTCGATCATTTCCTCATGCATGCCACCATCAAACTCATCAATCAAACATAAAGATGGGCGAACGATTAAAGCCCGAATCAGGTTAACAATTCTTATCTGAACATCGTTTAGGTCATATGGGAAGCTCGAAAGCAGTTGTGTATCCAACGCGAACATTTCACAAAGTGCATGCACTCGCGCAGAAATATCCTGGTCTAAGCGGTTGTGGTAATCCAGCGGCAAAATAATATTTTGATAAACATTAAAAAAACTGATTAAACCGCCCGCCTCATACGAAATAGCAATGTGTTGAGATCTATCTCGCTCAGAGAGCCCAAATGTACTTACCCCATTAATCGAAACCTCACCTGTTACTTCCTCAATCAATCCAGCCAACCCTTTGAGCAGAGAGGTTGTACCACCAAGCACACAGGCTTCAATCCCGCAGATCACTTGCTTGGGTAGCTCCAAACACAGATCCTCGAATAACAAATTACCGGGGAACTCTAGCCTGAAATTTTTTACGATTAGCGCCATAATTTTAGCGACTGTAGGCGAGATAAGAGAGCAACACGTTCAGCGCCAGAAAAACTGCAAGCTGAATCGTCACCGATGTTGAAATCGCATTAGAGATAGACAGATGATCTTTGCTCACCTTTAGACCAAAGTGGATAGAAACCAAGCCAATCATCAGACCACCCAGCACGGCTTTTAAAGCATTGATCAGCAGCTCACTGTTCTGTATTTGCTCGAGGACAGCCATTGATAGCCCTGTAAATCGTGCGGATGGATCAGACAGCCAAATCATAAAGTAGCTCGACAAAAAAACTACAACATCGAAGTAAATGAACATAATTAACAAAGACACTGGAAACGCAATGACAACAGGTAGCAATAAAATGAAAGCCGGGTTAACGCCTAAGCCTCTCAATACGCCAAATTCGCCTTGCAACTGCAGGTAACCTATCTCATAGGTCACGGCAGTCCCTGATCGCGCGATTAAGATAAGCCCTGAAATTAAGGGACCAAGTTCTCGAATCACAATCAACACGAACAATGAGCCAAATTGATTCTCTAATGCTTCACCAGGCAAATAATCGTATAGCCTCGAGATCATGAGCACACCAATCAGTGCACCGACTACAACATTGATATAGAGGGCTCGTACGCCTGTTGAGTAGAGCTGGTGGTTGAACAGTTTTTGAAATAGACGCCGTTTTGCACTATTCAGCAAGAGTCGGCTGGATTTGACAATGACCCAAGCGGTTCCTGTGAAGTGAAGCAGTGGATGAAAAAACTGGATCACAGCGCCGCCGATCGTGCTGACCAGCGGGATCGGTCGTCTCTGAATTTTTGAGCTAGACTCACGCATTTTTCAACAAATCGTCAAGACACATCGTTATCGGGGCATCAATGCCAAACAAACCAATTCATCTAGCCAAGGATAAACACATTGACTCATATGGAATTCGCGTGTCGTACCACAGGCAGAGACTGCCTAAAACAACCCGCAGCAAAAGTAAGGTCAGGCGCTGCTATCAAAACATATGGCAAGATTTGACTTAGCGCTATTTACTATAACCCTATTTACTATAACCCTAGCTGCTCTAACCCTAACTGCAGAACGCTTTATCCTCGAGTTTTAACCAGAGCAGCGCACAAAGGCAAAGGGATCATGCCTACGTCTCAACGAA
>DNHK01000257.1 GCA_003485905.1 Gammaproteobacteria bacterium
CTTTCTGGTACGCGCGCAATGCCTGAGCTGTCTGATCACCATATATACCGTCAATTGGCCCCGGTTGGTAACCATGCGCCTCCAGTAGCTCCTGTGCCAAGCCTATTTCTTCATTAGGTTCGCCATACTTACCAGCCCCTGTTACAACACGTTCGGTTACAACATCATTTATCGCCGCTTGTAACATATCCTTTTCCTTTATCTTAATGAAAAGGTCATCGTGCTCATCCATAAACCGGGCTTTTCTACCATCGTCAAAGCGATTCGAACAACGATAATAATTAATGTACTTCTTTTGTCTTACCGGTCCGGTGAGGTCCAAAATCACTGGCACGCCCTTTGTATAACTATCAATCAAATTTACCGATTTACAGCCTAGTTCCTCACCTACTACATAAGCCGCTGCTTGTTGATGATTATCTAAAGCGTTCATATTGGTGGAAAAACTTCGAGCTTCGATTCGAATCACTGTCTCATCTTCAATGGAATAGAACATTCTAGGATTAGCCCACAGACTTTTCTGCACAGCATTGGAAGCGCCACCAACACTGACTGCGGTACCTCCAACGACAGCGGCAACGCAACCCGAGAGCAACACGCTACCAAGGGTGAAAATAATATTAAGACCTACCAAGCGATATCGATTCATGAACGAAGAGTATTAAGCAATTCAGGTCTCAGTCAACCAGAGAATGACATCTTCACGATTAAAGTACTGAATTTTCTCAGCATGAAAAATTGGTTTGCAAAGCGAACTACAAGACATAACGCATAATAATAATTATTTCTATAGGACATAAGATTAAATTATATACAAGACATTGTTATATAAATTTATTTTAAGTACTATTAATTTAATCTATAGATCTATAGAAAATATTACTAGTCACATTCAAACAATGAAATCGCACCATACGACTGACAAGTTCGAAACTAGACGCAACAAAGCTATTCTCGCTGCAGCGTCGGTATTTGCCGCCAAGGGCTACCACGGGGCGAGCACTCAGGATATAGCTGAAGAAATGGGGATCAAGCAAGGAAGCCTTTACTACTACTTTGATTCTAAAGAAACAGCATTAGAAGAGGTTTGTATTTATGGATTAGATAGCTATGTAAAACGAATGGAAAAGATCTCGAGTAAAGTACAGCCATTTGAATCACGTTTACTGGCGATTTTGACATCTCATCTATCCAGCTACCGAGAGAAGAATGCCGCGATGAAGGTGCACAATGATCAGCGTTTATATCTACCAAGAGAAAGACGAGCAAAGCTTAAGAAATTGGGTAGTAGATACCGAGCACTGCTAGTAGAAACACTAAAAGCGGGAGTGGATGAAAAAACTCTCAGACTCGATTCTGACTTGCAATTCCTCTCACAATCAATTATTGGCCTGTGCAACTTCTGGGGCGCTACTTTGTTACGCGACTCAAAACTGGATATGTACGAGACGATACAAAACTGCGCAGACTTGATTCTGGAAGGGTCTCTTGCCGCGCCCCCTAAAACCATAACACCTTAAATTTCGGACCTAATTGAAATACTGATATGACAGCTAATAAATCGACAAATGTAACTTGGCAAGACGGCGACGTAAGCCGCAGTAACCGCGAAAACTTACTAGCCCAGAAAGGCTGTACACTCTGGTTTACTGGCTTGTCCGGAAGCGGAAAAAGCACCGTAGCCGTTGCACTTGAGCAAGAACTACTAAAGCGTGGCAAATTATCTTACCGACTTGACGGGGACAACATTCGCTTAGGAATAAATAAAAACCTAGGCTTTAGCGATGAAGATCGCACAGAAAACATTCGTCGCGTGGGTGAAGTATCAAAACTATTTGCTGACGCTGGTGTAATAGTTCTTAGCAGCTTTATTAGTCCATTTAAGTCAGATCGAGATATCGTTCGAGAAGCACACCGGCTAGAGGGCCTTCCGTTTCTGGAGATTCATGTGGATTGTTCACTTGCTTGTGCAGAGTCACGTGACCCTAAAGGTCTGTACAAATTAGCCCGGGCAGGAAAAATATCAGACTTTACCGGTATTGGCTCGCCCTACGAAGAGCCACAGCAACCGGACATTCATATACACACAGATCAACAATCAGTTGAACAAGAAGTAGAAGCAATAATTACCGAACTGGAGCAACGCAATCTACTCCTAAAACAAGCCTAACCAATTTTCGCCGACCTGAACCACCCTACCCGGTACCCAAAATGATAAAGCCCCATGGTTCGAATGAACTAAACGCCCTCTATGTTTCAGATAGCACAGAGCGTGTAGCTCTAATTACTGAAGCGAACACCTTACCGTCTATAGATATCGATTCAACTGCGGCAGCTAACGCCGTCATGCTTGGATCCGGGTACTTCAACCCACTAACCGGTTTCATGAACCTTGCAGACTGCCTGTCTGTATCAGAGTCTATGACATTAACCAGCGGGTTATTTTGGCCAACACCCGTAGCTAATCGAGTTGCGTCAGCTACTAGTTTACGCGTAGGCCAAAAAGTTGCGTTAAAAGACCCTAACGTTGAGGGAAACCCTGCTATCGCTATTATGGTGATTAACAGTATTGACGAAGCTAGTGACGCCCAAATTAAAACCATGGCGTCTCAAATATTTGGATCAACGGACACTGACCACCCTGGGGTAGCGACCTTCACGAAAGCTGGTAAAGTTTTTATCGGGGGTGATATTCAAGTTCTGAACTATAGCTACTTCAAATCTGACTTCCCAGACACCTTCAGAACCGCCTCTCAAATTCGAGATCAGATAACAGCCAACAATTGGGAGACCATCGTAGCATTTCAAACCCGCAACCCTATGCACTTAGCCCATGAAGAATTATGTCGCATTGCTATGCAGCGATTGAATGCCGACGGTTGCGTAATTCATATGCTACTTGGACAACTAAAACCAGGAGACATACCCGCCGACGTGCGTGATGCGTGCATAAGAACTATGGCCGATGTTTACTTTCCTGTAAATTCTGTGATGGTGACGGGATATGGCTTCGACATGTTATATGCAGGACCTAGAGAAGCCGTATTGCATGCTATCTTTCGACAAAATATGGGGGCGACGCATCTTATTGTTGGGCGAGATCACGCGGGTGTCGGCGATTACTACGGTGCGTTTGACGCGCAAACAATCTTCGACACAATTCCCGAAGGTACGCTGGAAATAGAAATATTCAACGCAGATCACACCGCATGGTCGAAAAAATTAAACCGAGTAGTAATGATGCGCGAAGCACCCGATCACGCTAAAGACGATTTTGTTTTACTGTCCGGCACGAAAGTCCGCGAAATGCTATCTTCAGGCATTGCTCCACCGCCAGAATTTTCCCGACCTGAAGTCTCTCAGATTCTAATTGAACACTATCAAATTCAGCAATAACGATTAACATATATGCAGCACGACGTATTTAATGGGGATGCCGATGGCCTTTGTGCTCTCACCCAGTTGCGTCTCGAGAACCCTTGTGAATCCAAACTAATCACTGGTATTAAGCGAGACATAAGCTTACTCGAGCGCGTAAACGCTAACCCCGGAGACCATGTTACGGTTCTAGACGTATCGTTGGATAAAAACCGTGATGCCCTTACCACGCTCCTCGATAAGGGTATCAGCGTGCACTATGTGGATCATCATTATGCCGGCGATATTCCACAGAGCAAGATACTAAACACAAATATAAACACCTCAGCAAACGTCTGTACTAGCCTACTAATTAATCAAGAACTCAGTAACAAGTATTCACAGTGGGCAATATGTGGTTGCTATGGGGATAACCTAATAAAAACTGCTGATGCTCTGAGCAAAAACAGTCATCTCAACGAGCGACAACGAAATAATTGCCAAAGTCTGGGCACTTACCTAAATCACAACGGCTATGGAGGCTCTCTTGAAGACCTTCATTTTCACCCTGAAGTACTTTTTAAGCGAATCTCAAAGTTTTCAACGCCGCAGGATTTTATATCTGCAGATAGAGACACCTTTAAAAAGCTCGAGTCGGGCTACAGCGATGACCTTGAACGCACTAAAGATTTACAACCGCATTATCAAGACACTTACTGCAGACTGTTTCTTCTTCCCGATGCCGCATGGGCAAGGCGCGTCAGCGGCTCACTTAGCAATCAGCTAAGTAATCAAATAGCTGATAAAGCACATGCTGTATTAACGGAGAAAGCCAATGGGGATTTTCTTGTGAGTGTTCGTGCCCCCCTAAATAATAAAACCGGAGCAGACGATATTTGCCGCCAGTTCCCTACGGGAGGCGGACGCAAGGGTGCAGCGGGTATAAACAACTTAAAGGCCAGTGAACTTGGAACGTTTATAACCACGCTCTCGAGCACCTATAAGAGGAACGCAGCACTGTAAGTAAAGCCGACTCAACTCATGCCAACAGCTTCACCAATATCGGTCTACGCTAGCGAAGAAACCACAGCATCAACCGTTGCCTTAGCGTCACCAAATAACATACGAGTGTTTTCTTTGAAGAAAAGTGGGTTCTCAACACCTGCATAACCTGTCGCCATTGATCGTTTAAGGACAATAGTTGTTTTACCTTTCCAGGGCTCTAACACCGGCATCCCTGCGATCGGGCTATTTGGTTCATCAAGTGCAGCCGGATTCACAATATCGTTTGCACCAATGATAATCGAGACATCAATACTAGGAAAATCATCATTAATCTCATCCATTTCAAAAACTATGTCATATGGCACTTTTGCCTCGGCCAATAAAACGTTCATATGGCCCGGCATTCGGCCCGCCACCGGGTGAATACCAAATCGGACATTCACCCCTTTATCTTTTAAACGCTTGGTAAGCTCGTACACTGAATGCTGTGCCTGTGCAACGGCCATTCCATAACCCGGTATGATCATCACCTCTTTTGAGTCGCTCAGCATTTGAGCTACTTCGTCAGCTTCTACAGAAACCGCTTCGCCTTGCTCTGAAGCATCGCCTGATTCTGTACTCGTCACCCCTCCGCCAAAACCGCCAGCAATCACCGATAGAAACTTACGATTCATAGCCCGACACATAATATAACTTAATATCGCCCCGCTACTGCCGACCAGTGCCCCCACAACAATCAGCAAATCATTACTCAACATAAATCCAGTAGCCGCAGCTGCCCAACCCGAATAGCTATTGAGCATCGAAACAACCACCGGCATATCTGCACCACCAATAGCCATAACCATATGTACGCCAAATACGAGAGCAACAACGGTCATCATTATAAGTGGCAACGTACCGTCACCATTGGCTGACTGCTCGATAAACGTCATACCAAAATAAACAGCCAAAACTAACAGCGCTAAATTCAGCCAATGCCTAGCTGGCAATAGAAGCGGTTTCCCACTAATTTTTGCGCTCAGCTTTAGAAACGCAACTACTGATCCAGAAAACGTCAATGCACCAATCAGCACACCAAGATACACCTCAACATCATGTATTGTTTTTTCCACACCGGAAAAACC
Organism: Gammaproteobacteria bacterium; assembly: GCA_003485905.1. Classification (GTDB taxonomy): domain Bacteria; phylum Pseudomonadota; class Gammaproteobacteria; order Arenicellales; family Arenicellaceae; genus UBA10349. The sequence goes on from DNHK01000257.1 coordinate 5,490, forward strand.
AATTTCATGATCTGCGAACGTTGCGTAACCAACAAGCACGGCCGCTAAGCCCACCAGACTGTGCAATATTGCCACCAGTTCGGGCATCTGCGTCATATCAACCCGCTTGGCTAATACCCAGCCAATTCCGCCACCAATAATTAGACCAAGCAGCATGATGACGTAATTGTCTTGAACCACACCGAAGATAGTGGCAAACAAAGCGATCCCCATTCCCAGCATGCCGTACAAATTACCTCGGCGAGCGGTTTCTTGATTACTTAGCCCACTCAGTGCCAATATGAACAATACGGTGGCCCCTATATAGGCCATATTTATTAATCCTTCCGACATTCCCGCCCCCTACCTTCGAAACATTGCCAGCATGCGCTGGGTAACGGCAAATCCGCCAAAAATATTTATGCTGGTAATAAGCACAGCCAACGCAGACAGAAAAACAATCCAACCGCTATCTGACGAAATCTGTAGTAATGCCCCGATCACTATAATGCTGCTAATCGCGTTGGTGACACTCATCAATGGAGTGTGCAACGCCGGTTTAACATTCCAAATAACCATATACCCGATAAAACAAGCGAGGACAAAGACCGTAAAATGAGACATGAATGAAGCTGGAGCGACGGAACCCAAACCAAGCATAGCCAGCACGCCAATTGCTGCCGGCAACCAAGAGATCAGCACATTTTGTGGCTTTTCTTCCACCACAGCCTCAACAACCGATGCGGGTTCTGGTGCTGGTTTAGCCGGTGCAGCGGATACCTTTGGAGGAGGTGGCGGCCAAGTTATCTCGCCGGAGTTTATAACCGTGGTGCCTCGAATGACCTCATCCTCCATATTTACAAATATATTGCCGTCTTTCTCCGGGCACAAATCCGTCAGTAAATGACGCAAATTGGTCGCGTACAACTGACTTGACTGAGTCGGTAGCCTACTTGGCATATCGGTATACCCGATAATGGTCACACCATGCTTTTGAATAACCTTGTCAGCTTTAGTTAGCTTGCAGTTACCGCCATTTTCAGCCGCTAAGTCCACAATCACACTTCCTTCTTGCATAGACTTAACCATGTCCTCCATCCACAGCTCTGGTGCAGGCCGACCAGGGATCAATGCAGTAGTAATAACAATATCAATTTCTTTAGCTTGTTCACGAAAACATGCAATTTCG
>DNHK01000057.1 GCA_003485905.1 Gammaproteobacteria bacterium
CTCTCGAATCACGCCGGCGACACCACAGTATGATAAATCGGGAGTAATTAGCTCGTCTTTATCACCTAATAGAAAAATATTTGATTGGCTTCCCTCAATGACCTCATTGCTGTTGCTAGTCATAATCACTTCTGGCCATGTTGCCGGACAATGTTTACGAGCCATAACCTGCTCGAGTCGATTCATGTGCTTCAGCCCAGCGAGTAGCGGTTGGCGAGACAAGTTTACTTCGGAAATCCCTGTTTCTATACCTTCTTCCGCAAACCTGGAAGGTCTGTGGGGCCATGGTCGCGTTGAAATAACAATATTTGGATGAACTATTTCAGGTGGTTTATAGCCCTCCCCTCCTTCACCACGAGTTAGCGATACGCGCAGGATGCCTAAATCAATATTTGCAGAGGACTCGAGGACACTCTTTCGAACCATTGCCTCATCAATAGGTATATCAAGTCTTTGACAGCCTTCAGTAAGACGATTTATATGTGCGGGAAGTAATAAAGGGTATCCTGATTGAATCGCAATGGTCTCAAAGAGGCCGTCACCGTATAAAAAACCACGATCAGACGCTGGAACGGCTCCTCGTGGAACCGTATCCTTAAACTTGGTTTGTGAGCGAGTTAAACGCTTCTTTACCGGAACTCTCTTCATTATGAAGTTTATGCTCAGCCGATAAAATAAACTTTATGTGTAGGCTTTAAAGGCAAGTGTGCCGTTTGTGCCACCAAAACCAAAGGAATTACTTAACGCCGCCCTTATGCGCATATCACGCGCAACGTTTGGTACATAGTCGAGATCACATTCAGGCGACGGATTATGCAAGTTAATTGTAGGCGGTGCTATCTGATCGCTTATAGCCAGAGCGGTATAAACCGCTTCAACGCCACCTGCCGCGCCCAACAAGTGTCCGACCATAGACTTCGTACTACTAATAGCTACAGAATTGGCAGCCTCACCAAGCGCTCTTTTTAAGGCTTTAGTCTGGGCTACATCGCCTTGTGGTGTCGATGTGCCGTGTGCATTGATGTAGTCGATATCAGCTGGATTAAGCTCGGCATGCTTCATTGCCATAGCCATACATCTAGCAGCTCCATCCCCGTCCGGGTGGGGAGATGTCATGTGATGTGCATCTGCGCTCATCCCGAACCCAGATAGCTCAGCATAAATTCGGGCACCTCGTGCTTTTGCGTGCTCGAGCTCTTCTAAAACAAGAACCCCTGCACCTTCGCCCATGATAAATCCATCACGCGCCTCATCCCACGGACAACTAGCCTTCAATGGATCGACTTCTCGGGTTGATAATGCTTTTGAGTTACCAAAGCCCGCAATGCCAGTTTGAGTAATTGCAGCCTCAGCGCCACCTGCAATCATTACGTCAGCGTCGCCGTATTCAATTAACCGTGAGGCTTCTCCGATGGAATGTGTGCCACTTGTACATGCAGTTACCATCGATAGGTTTGGACCACGTGCGCCAATTTCTATGGAAACATTTCCAGAAATCATATTGATGATGGCACTGGGTACAAAAAACGGCGAAACACGTCGAGGTCCCCTTTCATTAAACAATCCAGTGGTTGCCTCTATAGTTCCAAGCCCGCCTATCCCGGAGCCAATATAAACTCCTACACGATCTGAATTACTATCGGTGATTTCGAGACCGCTATCGTCCATTGCCGCCAGTGAAGTGATGTAACCAAGCTGCATAAATCGATCCATTTTGCGCGCTTCCTTGGCGCTCATGTAATCGTTTACATCAAAGTCAGCCATTTCGCCTGCAATCTTGCAGGAGAACTCTTCAGGGTCAAAAGATGAGATAGTGGATATTCCGCTGACTCCCGCAAAAATATTTTTGCGGTTTTCGGCTAAATCCAACCCTACGGAGGACATAACCCCAAGTCCCGTAATTACTACACGACGTTTGCTCATTATTAGTACCTAAAGCTACCGGAACTTAACGACTAGTATATAGCCCCAATCCAGTAAGCGGACATATGCAATTAGATGCCTAGATATTCTACCAAGACTATCTGACAAAAAAATACCGGCTAACACCGGTATTTTAATAATTGATTAAGGAAATGGTGTTACCCAATCCTTTTATCTACGACTCTCCTTATGCAAGGAGAGCTATTAAGAATTAGCGGTGACGTAATCAACAGCCTCTTGAACTGTTGTTATCTTTTCAGCCTTTTCATCTGGAATTTCAGTATCAAACTCTTCTTCAAGAGCCATCACCAACTCCACTGTATCCAGTGAATCAGCACCTAAATCGTCCACGAAAGACGCCTTAAGCGTAACCTGGTCTTCTCCAACACCTAGTTGGTCTACAACAATCTTACGTACGCGTTCTTCTAAACTGCTCATGGGTATAATAGCCTCCAAAAGTTGAGCTAATCCAGGTAATCATTTACCAAGAATCCGAATCGATTCTCAGGCAAGTCACCCGATGTGGGGCGTATTGTACTGATGCACCACAAATTAACAATCGTATTTTTACCAGCCTTAGTTTTCTATTTTATATTAGAACCAAGTTGGTTAATGGCCAATAATTAGACTTGATTAACAACTTGATCGATTTAGGTACAAACAATGGGACTGCTTTAACCTAATACATCGTGTTTAGTTCATATACATGCCGCCATTGACATGCAGTGTAACTCCGTTCACATACGACGCTTCTTCACCAGCCAAATAAACGACCGCACTGGCGATATCTTCAGGTTGTCCCAATCTCCCCGCGGGGATACTTGAAACCAACGCAGACTTCTGATCATCGGACAAGCTATCTGTCATGTCTGTTTGAATAAAGCCTGGAGCCACAGAGTTAACCGTTATTCCGCGCGACCCAACCTCCTGAGCTAACGATTTACTGAACCCGATAATTCCTGCCTTAGCTGCAGCGTAATTTGCCTGTCCTGCATTGCCAGAAACCCCAACTACCGATGTAATATTAACGATGCGGCCAAAGCGAGCCTTGGTCATTGCTCGCAGCGCAGCCTTACTTAAGCGGTATACAGATTTTAAATTAGTATTCAAAATATCGTCCCACTCGTCTTCTTTCATCCGCATTAGCAAGTTATCACGTGTAATACCTGCATTATTCACTAGAACTAAAGGAGCGCCATAAGCTTCGGTAACTCCGCTAAATAAACTACTTACATTCTCGGCGTCATTAACGTTTAAAACCTCGCCACGGCCAGAAATGCCCGCCTCTTTTAAATACTTGGTAATTGCATTAGCTCCCGAGTCACTGGTTGCTGTGCCAACAACAATAAAACCTGCTTTTCCTAATCCGGCCGCTATTGCTTTGCCAATTCCGCGCGAAGCCCCTGTTACTAGACAAACTTTTGGTTCTTGCTCACTCATTAATTTCCTCTACTAATTTTTGTTGGCACGTATGCTTCACGATCAGTTTAAGTTAACGCTTGCGCACATTTTTGCATCATTTCCGGTGTTTCAACACTAAATGAGACTGCCTCGCGATCAATCCTCTTAATAAGCCCGCCCAACACTTTCCCTGGGCCTGATTCAACAAATGTATTCACTCCAGTTGCTTTTATAGCCTGAACTGAGCCTACCCAATGAACCGGTGCATGAAGCTGTTTTACCAATTTTGCTTTAATTGAATCAGCGCTGGAAGCAATAGAACAATCGACATTGTGATAAACCGGTAAATCAGTGGTTGATACATCGACCTCGTTAAGCCGATCAGCTAACATTTCAGCTGCAGGCAACATAAGATCGCTGTGTGAAGGCACGCTCACCGGTAATGGTAAGACGCGCTTGGCACCAACAGCCTTGGCATTAGTCACTAAGCGACCAATTGCACTAGTATGGCCTGCAACAACAACCTGTCCCGGCGCATTATAGTTTACCGCCTGTAATACGTCTTTCTCGCGGTATTCATCGCATGCAGCTCGCACACTATCATCATCAAGACCAATGACTGCTGCCATACTGCCTACGCCTTGCGGGACGGCTTGTTGCATAAAGCTACCTCTATCTCGCACCAATTTAACGGCTTCTACAAAGGGCAAGGCACCTGCACAAGCCAATGCCGTAAACTCCCCCAAACTATGGCCTGCCATAGATGACGGCTTTAGTCCTGTCTCAGCTAACCAAACACGCCATACAGCAACCCCTGAAGCTAGAAGCGCAGGTTGGGTATATTCAGTTTGTGATAACTGCCCTTCGGGATCGTTTTGAGTTAAATCCCACAAATCGAAACCGAGCGCTTCAGATGCCTCGGAAAACGTATCGTCAACTAATTTGGACTGTGCAGCTAAATCAGCAAGCATTCCTACACTTTGCGAACCTTGACCGGGAAAAACGAATGAAAAATTCATAATTTTTTACTTTATATATACTGGTTAAATAATTGTATTAATTGAATAATTACGATAATTTTTCCTGTATCCGTTCATGGCCATACAAAAAATTGATAGACTAATCTACTGTCCAATATGGATAGGTCAGCTCGACGTCTGTGACTCAAACGACTCCAATTGCCGTTCAACAGCGGCACTTATACGATCCGGGACACTCATTTTTGCTTGTTTTGCTGCATCAGTAATTGCACATTCGAAGGCAAGCACATCTGCACCGCCGTGACTTTTCACTACTGTGCCTCTTAATCCTAACAAGGATGCACCATTATAGCGTCTAGGGTCCATGCGCATACCTGCTGCGCGCATAATTGGAAGTGCAATTAGAGCAACTAATTTAGTGATTAGGTTTTTCGCAAACTCCTCGCGCATAACACCCATAATAAATTTTGCCACGCCTTCACTTGTCTTTAGTGAGACATTGCCTGAAAACCCATCAGAAACAATCACATCAACACGGCCAGAATAAATCTCATCGGCTTCTACATATCCGTGGTAATTCAGCCCAGAGTCTGCAATCAACTTGGACGCTTGCTTAACCACTTCACTACCTTTGATGTCCTCGGCACCGATATTCAATAGCCCAATACTCGGCTCCTCAATTCCATCGACTTCTGATGCTAATACAGACCCCATAATAGCAAATTGTCTTAGCATGTCTGGGCCACACTCGACATTCGCTCCCAAGTCGAGCATTCGGACATGGCCACTAAGCGTGGGAAGTTCACCACATATAGCTGGCCGCTTAAGGCCTGGTATCATTTTTAATACAAAACGCGAAGTTGCCATTAAGGCGCCGGTATTACCAGCACTGACCGCCGCTTGGGCACGCTCTGCTTTAACCATATCTATGGCTACCCGCATGGAGGAATCTTTCTTTTTCTTTAGGGCGAGCGCTGGTGGCTCATCCATTTCAACTATTTCGCTAGCTGCCTGAATTTCGACCCGTTGAGCAACATCAGAATAATCGCCTAACTCTTCCTTTATTTTCTCAACATCACCGACCAACAGCAATTTGAGAGCTTTGTCCTTCCGTAAAATACTAAGTGACGCGGGTACTGTTACTTCAGTACCACGATCTCCACTCATTGCATCAACTGCAATTGTGGTGGTCATTTGATCAACAACCGCCTATAGCGTTTGTCATGGTTAGCGAGTTAAAGACTCGAAGGAGCCTTTTTTACTCTTCGCCTTTAACTTCTACGACTTTTTTGCCCCGATAGTAGCCACTTGCCGTTACTCGGTGCCGCAAATGTTGCTCACCCGTAGTTGGATCTATAGACAATGTTGGCGTGCCTAAAGCATCATGCGATCTGCGCATG
>DNHK01000303.1 GCA_003485905.1 Gammaproteobacteria bacterium
CCCATTGTTCCCCAAGCAATACCATAGCGCGCCTTATTTAGGCAGCCAAATGGTCCTTTTAAGCCTTTCACATTCGGAAGGAGATTTTCAGCAGGCACCATAACATTCTGCATGACTATCTCCCCTGTTATAGATGCCCGAAGGCTGAGCTTGCCATGTATCTCGGGTGCAGATAGCCCTTTCATTTCCTTTTCTAAAATGAAACCTCTAATTTCTCCATCTAATTTCCCCCACACTACAAATACATCAGCGATAGGCGAATTAGTTATCCACATTTTTTGTCCGTTCAGCAAATAACCATCTGAGGTCTTTTCAGCTTTAGTTAGCATTCCGTTAGGATCAGAACCGTGATCAGGCTCCGTAAGTCCAAAACAGCCAACCATCTCACCACTCGCTAGTTTTGGTAAATACTTCTGACGTTGTTGCTCTGAACCAAATGCAAAAATTGGGTGCATCACCAATGAACTTTGAACACTCATGGCCGACCGGTAACCACTATCGACACGTTCAACCTCCCTCGCTATTAGGCCGTACGCAACATGATTAACGCCTGCACAACCATACTCAGCCGGCAAAGTCGACCCCAACAAGCCCAAGCTACCCATCTCCAACATTATGTTTCGATCAAACTCCTCTTTCCTAGTCGCATCAACGACACGACTAAGTAACTTGTCTTGTGAATATTGATGGGCAGTCGACTGTATTAGTTTTTCTTCCTCACTAAGCAAAGAAGAAAAACTAAGTGGATCTTGCCAGGAGAATGAAGCGAATTCTTTAGACATATAATTGCGTGTACTAATTTTTGGGATTACAGGTGCCCGAATCACATCGGGCGCGTCAGCCATATTCTAAACTCAGCATCTGAAGCTGCCTCAGATATTCCGAATAACACGCCAGAAAAAGCAGACCACTTTGAACCTAATCTCATATTATAAATCGGCCCGACAGTATGCCTTTGCTCATCAAAACTACCTATATTATTAGTTCTGCCATAGTCGTTGTACATCTCTACCCCTAGCGTATGACCAGCGCCAAGGTTCTTGTCCAATCTAAAGCGAGATTGCAAGTTCCAACCGTCTCTAGCATTGTCACCTACATCAAACGACGTCATGAATACCGCCCGCGCGTTCCAGTCATTGTTAAAGTAAAACTGATTCATCCAGTTTACCCCAAGCTGGTTCGGCCTATTTCCATCACGAATTCGCACGTCGAAACGCATGCCTGTTCTATAGTTTGGGTCATCTTCACTAAACTCCCAGAATAGTTCAGCTTGCATAAAGTCAAAATCGAAATCGGAGTCAGTGGTCTTGCGGGTCTGACCAATAACTCGCCACATCCGATCATCGTCCAATGACTCCTCGTAATGTAACCGTTGTGCAAATCCAACTTCACCAACGCTATTATCTGGATCTACTACTCCCCGGTACTGAAACGCTTTGTGCCCGTCGTTAACCATTGGCGGAAATACGCCACCGGTATTCTGAGCATGGATCGGGACTGTAAAAAGTAAGAGCGTAAAAACAACGCCAATTTCTCTAATCATTGGTAATACATTTCTAAATGGGCAAAGGCAGTAGTTTAGCAAACACCCCCTTGCCTCGCTGCTAGTGTTTTGTAGCTAATAAACAAACTTTCTAATATCCAATAGAACACCAGAACTTTAGGTCAAACTAAAATTGGGTTAGAAATTTTAATTCGCTGAATTTGGAAACTCTTCGGTCCCTACCTGTGCTTGGACTGTAGGAGAATATCGAGGCCCGGATACTGTATTTTGATTAATAAGCCTATCTAGGTCTCCTATAGTGTCATCTGATAGATGGAGCTGCCCTGCACCCCAATTTTCACGTACGTGTTCAATACTCGTTGTTCCTGGTATCACGTGAATATTTTTGCTGCGTTGGAGCAACCAGGCAATTGCCAACTGAGCCGGCGTACAATTATTTTGTATTGCGATCTCTTGGTACTTTCCCAGAAGCCGTTCTCGATTTAAACCAAAATGCGGTTCTTGAAAACGCGGCATTGCCAAACGGATGTCCTTCTCTACGAATTTCTCAGGGTCGATTTTCATATCGGCCAGGAAACCTCGAGCAAGAGGAGAAAACGCTACAAAGGCCGCCCCAATTTCGGCACAAACGTCCAGCACGGCAATTTCAACATTCCTACTCCAAAGCGAATACTCTGATTGGACTGCCGAAACAGTATATTCAGCGTGCGCGCGTCGAATAGTATCCGCACTCATTTCTGAAAGACCAAGTGCATTAACCTTACCTTCACTTATTAAGTCCGCCACCGCTCCAACTGACTCTTCAATAGGCACCTGAGGATCTAGTCGATGCAGATAATAAAGATCGATGCTATCGGTTTGCATTCGAGTTAATGACTCCTCGCAACTGCGACGAATCTGATCAGGGTGACCGTCCAGAGTACGCTTGCCATCGCGAATGAACAACACACCTTTGCTAACTAGAAAAACTTGATCGCGCACTGATTTAAGAAAAGGCCCAACCAGCGCCTCATTTCTACTTGCGCCGTACAGCGCAGCAGAATCGAAGTGCGTTATTCCAACATCTATTGCACATTGAAGTACCCGCTCAGCTTGCGCCCGGGCCGGTGGTATCCCATAGGCATGAGAGAGGTTCATACACCCCAATCCAATAGCCGGAACAGAATGCCCACCAATTGTACGTAACTGCATGAATTACCCTATCATTCAGTCGCTAAGCTGTTGCTCTAGGTCATAAAGCACTTTGTAGCACGGCAGTACTTGAGCGACGCTAGAATTAGGCTCACGCCCCTCGCGGATGGCAGCGATAAACTCTCGATCCTGCAACTCAATACCATTCATAGAAATATCAACCGCAGAAACATCGATAGGCTCCTCATTACCATTCACCAGATCATCATAGCGAGCTATATAAGTGCCGTTGTCACATATATAGCGGAATAACGTTCCAATAGGACCATCATTGTTAAATGACAGTGATAGCGTGCAAATAGCGCCATTGGCGGCCTTCAGCTGAATCGACATATCCATAGCAATACCCAATTCTGCGTGAATAGGGCCCTGAATGGCATTAGCCTGTATAACTGGTGATCCTGTCTGGTAAGCAAACAGGTCGACGGTATGCGCCGCATGATGCCACAGTAAGTGATCCGTCCAACTTCGAGGTTCACCCTTGGCGTTAATATTTTTACGTCGGAAGAAATAGGTTTGCACATCCATTTGCTGGATGCCCAGCCCGCCAGATTGAACGGCGTTATGCACCCACTGATGTGATGGATTGAAACGCCGGGTATGACCTACCATACAAATACGGCCTGTTTCTTTTTGTATCTTCAATACCGCTTCAGCATCCGCCCAGCTATCCGCCAGCGGAATTTCAACTTCAACATGCTTACCAGCCCGCATACACTCGATAGCCTGGGCTGCATGCATGGACGTAGGCGTGCATAGAATCACAGCATCGGCTTCACTTGAATCCAGCGCCTCGGTTAGGCTGCTGGAAACGTGCCCAACATTGTATTCCTTAGCAATTTTGAGAGTTTTCTCTTTACTATGGCCTACAAGCGACACGACTTCCGCACCATCAATTTGTTTCATGCCCTCCAAATGCTTGATACCAAAAGCCCCGGGGCCAACAACCATTATCTTCATTGTATACTCCTAACGTATCCAGTCTTTAAAAACCTATTTATTCTCGAGAATGAGATGCCCTACCGCTGTGTTTGAGGCAGGAACATGATAAAAACGATATTTTTCCGTTACCTGCTCATCCATTGCACCCCGTGCAATCAACCACATGACCAATTCAATACCTTCTGACCCAGCTAAACGCACATAATCAATATGGGGCACCTGAGAAAGACCCTCAGGATCTTTCACCAGCCGGTTAAGAAAGTCTGTATCGAAATCCTTGTTAATCAAACCGGCGCGTGGCCCCTGAAGCTGATGGCTCATTCCACCCGTTCCCCAGATTTGCACATTCAGATCTTCATCAAATGAATCAACTGCGCTACGCAGTGCCTTACCTAATGCATAACAACGCTTTCCCGACGGCGGTGGATACAGAACCACATTGACTGCAAGTGGGATAACTTTACAAGGCCAGCTAACAGGCTGACCAAACATCAAAGAAAGTGGCACGGTAAGTCCGTGGTCCACATCCAGAGTATTAAAAATAGTGAGATCGAACTCGTCTTGAATCACTGACTGAGCAATATGCGATGCTAGTTGCGGATGACCTTTAACGGTCGGGACAGGGCGGGGCCCCCAACCTTCATCAGCAGAATTAAATTCCACTCCAGTACCTAAGGCAAACGTGGGTATCAAATTTGCGTCAAACGCAGAGGCATGATCGTTATAGACTAGAATTACAACATCAGGCTTTTGTTCAACCACCCATTTTTTACTGTATTCATATCCTGCAAACAAAGGTTTCCAGTAGTCTTCTCCCGTTTTACCATTATCGATAGCCGCGCCGATGGCTGGGACATGGGAGGTATAGACACTAGCGGATAATTCAGCCATGGTTTACATCCTCCATAACCTCATATGCGCAAATTTCGTCATCAAGCGCTCTGCCGCCAGTAATCATCATTTTTTTATATTCCTCTACCGATAGCCCGGTCATTGTGGAAGCCGCAACCTGAAAGCTCAGACCATCGCAGGAAAATATCTTGGCCAGAAAATAGATATTACCGCCAAGCTTAATCATCAGGTTGTAGTCTCGTTTAAGAACAGCATCTTTCTGAGCTTCAGTCATAGGCCACTCGTTTAGATATGCAATTTCTCCCGATTTAAACCGCTCTCGGTTTTTTGACTTCATAAGAGACATACAAAACTGGTTTAAATGAAATCCTTTCTGCGCCATATCAGCGTCAAATATTGTCGTACCGGGTACGTCTAGATAGGGTTTGTTTAGCGACATTCTTCCTCCAAATAATTTTCTTTGAATTCAGCAGGCATTCTAGTTATTCAGCCCAATAAAGACGCATCGGGTTATCTACCAGCAACTGCCGTTGCAACGCCGCGGTAGTTGCAATTTGAGGAATAACATCGACTAAATGGCCATCATCTGGCATATGACTCTTCATATTCGGATGAGGCCAATCTGTGCCCCACAAGACTCGATCTGGAAAGCTTTCAACTATCTTTCTAGCAAACGGAACAACATCTCCATAAGCACTTGGGCCAACCAGAGACAACCTTTCCGGACAGCTAACCTTTGACCAAAAATTTGGATTGTCACTGAGCAATTTGGTAAACAGCCCGAACTCCGGGCCGTCAACCGACTTACTGACATCCGGCCGTCCCATATGATCGACAACAATTGTAGCCGGCAGAGAGGTAAAAAACTCATAGAGTTCTGGTAATTCTGCAGCCTCAAAATAAATAACAATGTGCCAACCAAGTCTCTTTATGCGATCGGCTATTACCCTTAAATCGTCAAAGGGGAGCGAATCCACAAGACGCTTTACAAAATTAAAGCGCACACCGCGGACTCCGGCCATATGAAGTATTTGTAGCTCTTCATCAGTAATGCTGGCCTTAACTGTCGCCACACCGCGCGCCAACCCTTTAGAACTCTGCAAAGCATCGACCAATGCCCGATTATCCGCACCATGGCAGGTGGCTTGAACAATTACGTTTCGCGAAAAACCAAGAAAATCTCTAAGTGCCCAAAGATCATCTTTGGAGGCATCACAAGGTGTGTACTTGCGTTCTGCCGCAAACGGAAACTGATCGCCCGGCCCGAACACATGGCAATGAGCATCTACTGCACCCTCTGGGAGAACGAAACTTGGTTTACTCGGGTTCAGGTGCCAATGGAGCCAGTCGCTATCAGGGGTAAACTGTGTCACAGGCCTCTCTCCTTCAACAAAACGTCCGAATGAGGATAAACTGTTCTGGCTTCATCGTTATAAATTTTACCAGGTGAGATCAAGTTTGCTTGTGAAGAAAACATGCTCATATAAGTGTCGCACTCATTTAACTCTCGCAGCTGATCTAATGAAATATTCTCCCGAACTTGATAGCCAAAATTATCCCGCACGTCGGATAATGGCCGGCCGCTTTTATAGATGAGATTTTGTAAATCATCAATTAAATGGTGAGGTGCGGTCGCGCAGTGCAGATAAGAATCGTTAACCATTTACTAAAACTCTGCGGGGTGTGAGTAACATAGGCTCGAATAAATAGAAGCAATTTTATGCTGTGGTCTCAAAAGCACGCTCAGGAACATAGACTTCGCCTCGCATTAATAGGCGAGCCGTACGAAGTAATGCCGCTCTCCTGACCACGAATTCTTCTTTACCCCCACGTTCAATTTCCACCTCTACACTAAATGATCCCGTCGGGTGTTCAATACTAAGCTGATTAACGGATTTCGACGATAGCCCGGCTGAAAATTCCTGAGCAATAGAGCCCGTTAACATGCACGCTGTTGCAACACTAACCGATCCCAGCACTCCAATGGCTTCGTGCACCCGGTGTGGGATAAAAGTGCGAGTATTTAAAGTACCACTATTTTGCGCTGTGGAAACAAGACTCATTTTTGGGATCGTTTTACCAGACACGTCACCCAAATTCATTAGCCGACCGGCCTCCAATCGTATTGCTTCTATACGGTTTTTCAGCTCGAGATTCGTTTCCAATTCCGCTGGCGACTCGTTTCCGACCAATCCAAAGTCGCTGGCTTTTAGCAACACCACCGGCATCCCGTTATCAATACAGGTAACTTCTACATCTAGCACCAAGTCTCTGACTCGACCAGTCGGTAACAGTGCACCACAACTTGAACCAGCAATATCTAAAAACTCTATAGGCACAGCCGCTGAGGCCCCGGGAACCCCATCGATACGCGCCTCTCCTTCATATTCAACCTTGCCGCGAGGGGTCTGAACTCGTGCGATCGCTTTGGCGCCAGTATTAAGCATGTGAATTCGAACATCGGTTGTTGCCCCGTTAGAGCGAAGCATTCCAGATTCAATCGCATAAGGTCCAACGCCGGCCAAAATATTACCGCAATTTTGTGCGTCGCTCACAATGCCTTCGTCCACCATGACTTGAAGAAATAGATAGTCAATATCCGATTCGTTAGAATCAGATAGACTAACAACCGCTACTTTGCTGGTAAGCGGATGCGCTCCGCCGATACCGTCAATCTGCCTTACGTCGGGGGACCCCATGACGGCAAGCAGGACACGATTGCGTGCTTCAACGTCCGCAGGCAAATCTTTCGCCTGAAAGTACAGGCCTTTAGAGGTACCTCCGCGCATCAGCATTGAGGGGATAGCAGTTTGCAAGGTTAAATGTCCTTTAACGTTTTAATGTAACGTAATCCCTTATCTGCCAACCGCTCGCGCATATTATATATATCCAACCCTAGCTCTCCAGCCTCGAAACGTGCTCGCTTTTCTTCTTCGTTAGCAGAACGTTTCTCTACACCCTTCAAAACCTTCTCTGCGTCTTCTCGCTGTACTACGACTACACCGTCATCATCTGCGACCACTAGATCTCCAGGAGTTATCAAAGCCTCTGCGCATATCACGGGCACATTCACATTGCCCAGTGTCTCCTTTACTGTGCCCTGAGCGAACACTGCTTTCGACCATACCGGAAACTGCATTTCTTTAAGCGTCGCAATATCGCGTACACCGGCATCAATAATCAGGCCTAGCACGCCTCTAGATTTCAACGAAGTTGCTAACAGATCACCAAAATAACCATCTTCACATGGACTGGTAGGAGCAACTACTAGCACGTCACCAGGCTGACATTGTTCCACTGCGACGTGCAGCATCCAATTATCACCGGGCGCAACCTCACAAGTAACAGCAGAACCCGCAATTCGCGAGCCTGGATAAATCGGCCTCATATAAGAAGCTAGAAGCCCCTTGCGACCTTGTGCTTCATGGACGGTTGCAACCTCTGCACCTTGAAAGTGCTGAAGGACAGATTTAGGCGTTCTTTGTATATCAGTTACACAGACTGGCATATTAAATCGACTCGGCTCACGTTAGTTAAATAGTATGGCTAAATTACTTAATAAAAGGATATTCAAATACTGTTTAATACTATAAGTTTTTTCTATAATGATCAAAATGAGACGCGTAAAAAATTTATATGCTCAACTAAATTTGAGACATCTTTCTGCTGCCTTGGAAGTCAGGAAACGTGGAAGTATTAGTGCAGCAACAGAGCCAATGTTTTTGTCGCAATCAGCAATAACACAGGCATTGTCCAGACTGGAGGGGCATTTAGCTCAGATTCTGTTCACCCGCACGTCAAAAGGGTTATATACAACAGAAATCGGTAATATTTTCCTGAACAGAGTTGAGCGAGCGATTCACTGGTTAACATATTTGGATTCACTTTTTACTACTAAGAGTAAAAGTCGCCGTCATCTTTATAGGTTACTTACCGCCACACAACTACGGGCACTTGTTACGGTGGTCGAACACGGTAATTATAGTCTAGCCGCTCGACATCTAGGTCTCACTCAACCATCAGTACACCGAGCGGTTAAGGACTTAGAAAGCTTGTGCGACCGCCCGTTTTTTCAACGCTCACCCTCTGGGGTCGAGCCCGACTGGCGAGCTCGTCAAGCCGCTAGGTATGCCAACCTGTACTTTTCGGAGCTAGAACAAGGTACAGATGAAATGAACGAATATGCAGGACACATAACCGGCGCCCTGCGCGTTGGGTCTTTGCCATTAGCTCGCACACAAATCGTACCGCATGCCGTTACAAAGATACTTGAGGAATTCGCTTCAGCCAGAGTCAGTATCATTGATGGCTCATATCACGAACAATTGGATGCCCTTAGACACGGCCAAATTGATCTGATTATAGGAGCGCTAAGACACCCACCTCCTAGTTCTGATATACAGCAACAATCTTTATTCAGTGATTCACTGCATATTGTGGTACGCCCAGGACACCCAATCGCGTCAGATCATTCGACCTCAGTATTAGAGCTACAAGAATTAGATTGGGTTGCACCCGGTATTAATGCGCCTTCCCGCGAGGCTTTTATCAATTTTTTTGAAGACCGCGGCTTACAACCCCCCGAGCACGTTATTGAATGTAGTTCATTAGTCGCAACACGAGGACTGCTACTCGAAAGCGACCGGGCGGCATTACTCTCTAAAAGACAAGTCCAAATGGATGTAGAGCGAGGTTTACTGGCAATGAGTCCAACAAAACTATCCGGCACACATCGAGAGATTGGGATCACTACTAGAATTA
Organism: Gammaproteobacteria bacterium; assembly: GCA_003485905.1. Classification (GTDB taxonomy): domain Bacteria; phylum Pseudomonadota; class Gammaproteobacteria; order Arenicellales; family Arenicellaceae; genus UBA10349. The sequence continues at coordinate 9,251 of DNHK01000303.1, forward strand.
ACTGGCAGCCTACAAAATTGCAGGCACGTTTTATAGCACTTCTAAACGCTGAGTTTCATACAACATCATAGCAATAAAAGGGCTTATTTTATAAAACGTCTTTAGCTAATCAACACAGAGTTACTGACCGCAGAAACCAATCTGAGACTCTGCAAAACAATGGCGGAGAGGGAGGGATTCG
>DNHK01000342.1 GCA_003485905.1 Gammaproteobacteria bacterium
ATGGGTGACGTATGGCCCTAATCTAGCGAAACCAGACCAATACAAACCCATTCAGAGTTCAATTATTCTTCGCAGTTTAGAGATAGAAAATCGTCTCAGCATAAGTTCAGCGAGCTCTGCGAGCTGTGACTTATGCGCAAGACATGTCGTCGTAAGACGACATTTATGAAGCCCGTATATGCCGTTGGATAAATAAGCACACGCAGTTTGTGCGCTAACGGGAGAAAGCCATGACCACCAAATATCTAAGTGAAGTTCACGAGACCCTGAACAAGGAACACCTCGAGATCAGTAAAGCTGAGTTCTCAAGGGACTATCTCAGCCAGTGCAGCAGTTACCTCTGCTACCTCGTGAGCTCAGGTAATGAGCCCACACGCAATGTGCTCCTTAACCTATGGGGCAAGCTCAGTCACAAAGCGGAGATCTACGAGAACCTCGCTGAGAGAGATCAGCCCGTGAACCTCCAGCGCAGATATCAGCAGAGTGCACTGCTCATGCGGGATCTGGCTGATGCCACGGAGCGGGAGTTCAAACGTCTCTCAACGCAAAAGGCGCTCAAGCCAAGCCTGAGCGCCTTTGCGGTCTAGCGAGATAGTGATCTGCTAAGCAGCTTTTTGCGAACGCAGAGCCGCCATTAGCTGAAGAGAGGAAACAACTTCCCTGGCACTTTTAGTGCTGCTTGCTGACAAGAGCTCCAACAGTGCGTCATCTTTTGTATCCGTGACCCCAAGCTTTTCCAATATCTGGCGAGCTGCGGGTAACCAGCGATCGTTGCTCGTCGCTTTTCGACAAGTAACCCACCTAGCTTCGCCAGCCCCATGCAGGCTGAGACCGCCGCGCTGTACTGACCAGCCTCCATCGCAGCCTTGATAGATGCACGTAAGGCAGCTGCAACCTCGCCAAACGTGACCTCATTATCAGTCGCTAAGTCGGCCTTTAACTGGGTAACCCTAGCCGCAATCCCACCGTGTTTTAAAAGTTCGCTAGCGCGTGAGTGGATTGTGTCGCGCTTCATGTTTGTGGCGTTGTAGGCGCGCCGGTACGCCTCAGATGCGTTCCCCGTTGCGACGTACTGAACGGCAAAGGCATTCTGCTTCGGCGTTAGTGCGTGATTGATAAAAATTGCCATGTGAGGGTGTTCTAATGCCAAATAGGTTATTGTTATATTATAACACAATCGATCAGGCCATATCGCTTGCGGATAGGCCCATTAATTCATGGTATCCGTGGCCCAGATATTTACCCGTCCGATGTCGCGGATTTACCCTCCCAGGCGCCATACGAAACTCCAGGCAGTTAATATTCGAAACTGGAAAAAAATGCCCTGGGAAGCTGTGAGGTGGCCAGCCTAGGAAGCACTGACGTAGCCACATGATACGGCAATGAGAGAAAAAAATTCCCCGAAAAAAGACTACTATTTGTTTGCGGCAATAGTTTCGCAGGCAGGCGCGCGCCCGATCACAGGGCTTATCTGTCGATGCAAATTCTAATTACAGGAGTAACCCACTACGCGGTTATTAAAGATTAAGGGACAGCCCCGAATATTTTAAGCGGGTACTGATTAAAATATTTTGGACCAATCAGTAGGATATCCCCATTGGCTTGGATATTAGTTTAGTCAGATCTTTCTGAAAGCCAAAGCCTGGAACCTTCGTCTTAAATGTTCGGCCCAGACCAGTAACTTCAACAGTATCACCACCAACAGTTGCTACCACGCCAGCTGAAATAACAATTTCAACAGAAGCAAACCCGCGGTCAATATTCCAGTTTTCCGCACTAAGGGTAAGTGTCGTGCCTACGTCATAAAGGCTTATTGATGGAACACCTGAAAACAGTTTCGGATTTGGCATAATAATTCCACATGGCACCGGTACGGACTTTAATATTTGCATTAATTTGCTATCCACCTTTGGAGCCGGGGATGCCTTAGCGCTTGATGAAGAAGACTTCTGTGATTTTATTTTTTTAAGGGCGTCAGATGCCGCTAGTGATGGAATTGGTGGTGTTCCCATGCTTGCCCCAAAAGTATGGCTAAATGATGTAGCGCCGCCCTTTGTAAATTGACATTGAACACCGACCGTTATCGGTTTAGCGCCGAAGAAGCCAATTGTTAATGTCTGGTTTGCTTCAACAGTGGCACTTGCTTCTCCACTCTCTGCAGATAGATAAGTCGTGAGCCCAGTTGAGCCAGCAACTTTCAATACAAGATTGCCGGGGCCAAAACAGCTTGAGTTGCCGAACATACTTCCGCACGCTTGAACATTGAGGGTCGCCTGCTCACAATATCCAATTGAAGTAGCGGAACTAGTAGAGGCACATTTGGATATTTTCACCGAAGGTTCAGCAGCTACAAGGGAAAAGCCAGCAGCCGCGTCTTTTGTGTACTGATTTAAGGCAGCCGTATTTGTACAAGTGGCACCAAAACGATCATACCCAGATCGGCACTCTTTATAACACAGACCATCGCGCAATACTTTACCACCAGTACAAAGGTTTTTATTATTTGCGTAACAAGTTACCCCGTCACCATGGTAGCCTTCTCTGCACTTTACATAACAGAGCCCACCACTGACTTCTCTATTACTTTTGCATTGGCCATTTCTATCATTGGAACAGCTTAAACCATTTATGGAATAACCTGGTTTGCAACCACCGTAACAAAGTAAACCATTCAACCCATAGCCTGAAGGACACGACAACGACTCGCCTTTGCTGGGCGTTACGTAAGAGCTTGGTGTACCTTGGGAAACCGCTTTGTTCCTATTACACCTTGAGGTTCCATCAAAGCTATAACTATCTTTTTTACGTTTTGAACAGATGTCTTGTCGATAACACCTCGCGTTTATATGTTTGGGGTAATCACCAGAACAGCCTCCTGTGGGTGTCTCGGTACTCCTTGAATAAGAATCATTAACTTTCGCAATGCCCCCACCGCGGCCATAAGAATCATAACTTGGCATTGTGCCAGTAGGCAATTGGTATACGAGGTCTTCAGCCATTGATGAGGTGACAGACATAGTTATGAAAGCCGTTAAAAATATTGTTAGCATTCTCTTTAGCAAGAAACGGGTCAATTTGAAGGCCTCTCTAGTGGAAGGATTCTAACGCTTGGTGCCCTCTTTTGAGGGCGGCGATGATTTTATCTGGATCGGCGGTCCAGGAGAAAGATCTGTGATTTTTGTTGGTTTCTGCAACGAAGCGATTGATGGCGGCCTGGAGATCGACGAGGGAATGGAAGGCGCCCCTGATGTTGCTACCTTTGCCATAAAATACGTCAACCCTCTGAAATATAGACATTTTCTGG
>DNHK01000117.1 GCA_003485905.1 Gammaproteobacteria bacterium
TAGAATGTCCGCCCCATACCTTGGATTACACTGAGTTCGATATTGCAGGAGAGTACCGTCCTGATTGGGATCACTTCAATATATGGCAAAACAAATCTGTCGTTGAAGAGCCTGTCGTGCGGGCGTATTCCATGGCAAATTATCCGGAAGAAAAAGGCATTATTATGCTAAATGTCCGGGTGGCCTCACCGCCACCTCGTACAGAAGGTCTACCACCAGGAAAAATGTCGTCGTATATCTTCAATCTTAAGCCCGGCGATAAGGTAACTATATCGGGTCCTTTCGGTGAATTTTTTGCCAAGAAAACTGAAGCTGAGATGGTCTTTGTCGGAGGGGGCGCGGGTATGGCACCCATGCGTTCACATATCTTTGATCAGATGGAGCGTATTGATACTAATCGGAAGGTCAGTTTCTGGTATGGCGCTCGCAGTCTTCGTGAGATGTTTTATGTAGATGATTTTGATCGTCTTGATAAAGAGCACGATAATTTTGAGTGGCACGTTGCACTATCCGACCCGCAGCCTGAAGATGATTGGAATGGGTATACTGGATTTATTCATCAAGTCTTGCTTGAAAATTACTTGAAGGATCACCCTTCGCCTGAAGACTGCGAGTTCTATATGTGCGGTCCTCCGATGATGAATGCGGCGGTTATAAACATGCTGCATGAGCTGGGGGTTGAAGATGAGAATATTTTGTTGGATGACTTCGGTGGTTAACTTCCTGTGGTAGATCTTTGTTTAGAATTGCTACTCATAAATTGCGTCTCAGGTTAATAAGTCTGCCGCGTATTATTTTTATAGTGGCTATTACTACGTTGTTTAGATGCTCACAGCCCGCAGTTGTAGTTTATAGCGGTGAAACTATGGGTACCTATTACCGAGTGAGTTATTACGGTAATGAAGATTATGAATCTCATATCCAGCACATTTTATCCAATGTAAATATGAGCATGTCCAGCTGGCTACCAGACTCTGAAATCAACCGATTTAATTCCACTCCGATAGGCACCCCTGTGCAATTGTCGCCTGAGTTGTGTGAGGTTGTTAGCGTTGCCATACAAATGAATGTATTTAGTGATGGGGCTTACGATATTAGCATTGGTCGGGCGGTTAGCGATTTGGGGTTCACACCCGAAATTGGTGGACAAGCTAGCAACGGTGAAGCGATTGACCAATCTAATTTTATAAATCGGCAAAATATCGAGGAAGGTGATGCGTTGTTTATGCAAGGATGCGAGTTAACTCGAGTGACGATGACGGCGATCGTAGATTTATCCTCAATTGCAAAAGGTTTTGCAGTGGATCAGATAGGGAGATTTCTGGAATCCCGCGGAGTAACTCAATATTTGGTGGATATTGGGGGTGAACTAAGAGCCGGCGATTACAAACCGGATGGCTCGCCATGGAGGATTGCCGTTGAAGTACCAGATATTGATGGTGGAGTGCAGCATGTTATTGAACTGGCAAATATGGCGATTGCAACATCGGGGGATTACCGAAATTTCCGTGAGATTGCCGGTGAAATTGAGTCCCATTTGATTGATCCTAGTAGCGGCCGATCTGTTCATTCCAGACTTACTTCGGTTAGCGTACTAAACGCTAGTGCAATGAAGGCAGATGCTTGGGCTACTGCATTGTTTGTAATGGGACCAGAGCGGGCAATAATCACTGCCGACAGATCCGAAACGCCTGTTTACATGCTGCTAAGATCGGAGCAAAATGATGCCGTAAGCGAATTGGGCGCTAGCATCGAACCGGCCTCTGTTGAGGTACTGGCGAACTCTTTTTGGCATGATCATTTTGAATGACAAATGCTTGGTTATGCGGTTTCAAAGGCTAAGAACAGATGCATCGATTATGGTTTGATATTTTTGAATTATAATTTAGCTTGGCTGTTCCGCGCCGGGATTTAGAAATTTATGGGTTTATTTGTTATCACATTTGCAGTGTTCGCTTTGATGCTGTCGGCGATGTCGATTGGCGTAATCATTGCTAATAGACGAATAAAAGGAAGCTGTGGCGGCCTTGCAAGTATTATTGGGCTTGAGCGTACATGTGATATTTGTGAGCATCGGTCTAAATGCACCCAAAGCAAGCAGGCCCGTTGAGTCGCGCTTGCTTGGTGGTTATTCCATTTCTACTTAGTAAGTATCCACCTGGTTAAATTTGACTTAGAAGGAAATATGGTTTTTTAACTTGTGGATACCAAATGAGATTGCGTAAATGAATGGCCCAGCGGAATGTCCTGTAAACCGAACGATTAGGGAGATAGAGGGTAAACAGGAAGTTTATTACGATGGCTATTGGATTCGTTGGTACGAGCCGCCGGAAGATAGCCTCTCGGAGAAAATGGCGTTAATTGATTCGCTTACACGCCGCGCATTCCATCACACCGAGGCGGGAATTAATACGCCCGGCGAGAAGCTTGATCTGGCGCGGTCCAGTTATGATGAAGCAAAAAACCCTGAATGCAAACGCGTCAATGGCGCGATGCTGGCAGGAGCTTTGTTTAATCGGGCAACAGATATTTTCACTAGTGTTGTAGCGCTAGAAGAAAAAGGCGTTCAAGTAAGCCAGCAGAATGAACTAATGCGTATATGTGAGGACTGTCTTCGAGAAGCTCTCGAACTCGGACGATTGGTGCGTCATTTTAGCGGTGAAGAAGGTGTGGATGAGTTGTGGGGAGAGCCGTTCAAGGCGTTTACCCTGCCAATGAAAGCGTTTTTCGAAAGCCGATATATAAAAGTGGCGCAAACATTCCGTGATATCGATCGAATAGTAGATGAGTTGAGCGCTATATTTAAAGCATCTCCGGACTTAGATAAATTGGTTCAGTTGTTTTCTGATTTGGCTCGAACCGGAAAGCTAGAGGCTGAAACCATGCGCTCGGACCCTGTGACGTTTCGAGTGTGGCCAGAGTATGTCGCAGCCAAGCAGGCAATAGAAGATTTTAGACCAGTTTCGATGAAATCGGCTGATCGGGAAACGTTACGTAATCTGGAAGACGGTTTACGTTTGGCCCATAGAGGCAAAGAAATTATTGATTACATTGTTGGTATTCGGGTGCCAATGCCTAGTACAACAAAAGAATTTCTACTAAACGCTGATACGTACAGACAGACCGGGTCATTGGATAGCGAGTTTTCTTCAATCGAGGACAACTAATGAAATTAAGACAACTTCAGTACGTTGTTGAGGTCGTTAACCAGGGGCTTAATATTACCAATGCTGCGGAGAGCTTGCATTCCGCTCAGCCTGGTATTAGTAATCAAATTAAAAGCCTAGAAGAAGAGTTGGGCGTATCTTTATTTGAGCGAAACGGAAAACACATTACTCGTTTGACTCGGGCGGGTGAAGACCTAGTTGAACACTTTAGCCGCGTTTTAGACGAGATTGAAGTAATAGAGAAAACTGCTGCCGATCATGCGAATCCCAGTCGCGGTAGCTTAACGATTGCCACTACGCATACCCAGGCACGGTATGTTCTGCCAGATATCATTACCCAATTTGTCGAGAAGTATCCTGATGTCGCGTTACATATACATCAAGGAACACCGACTCAAATAGCCGAAATGGCCGCCACCGGCGTTGCCGATGTCGCTATCGCGACTGAAGCGTTAGAGCTTTTTGACGGGCTTTGTTTGTTGCCTTGTTATCGCTGGAATCGTTGTGTGATGGTGCCAAAAGGACATCCGCTGGTTAAGGAGAAGTTGTTGACTCTAGATGCGGTATCTCAATATTCTATTATTACCTATGTTTTTGGGGTGGCTGATAGGTCCATAATTAATCAAGCTTTTGTCGAGCGAGGCCTAGACTTTAATGTTGTGCTAACTGCTGCTGATGCAGAAGTGATAAAAACTTATGTTCGTAATGGGCTTGGTGTGGGGTTAGTTGCTCGCATGGCATACGATCGTAAACAGGATCAAGATCTACAAGTGTTAGATGCGGGGCACTTATTTGAAGAAAGCATTACCAGTTTGGCAATTCGTAAGAACGTGGGGCTAAGGGATTATATGTTCGATTTTATCGAAATGTTTTCACCTCATTTAAAACGAGAAGTGGTGGAAAAAGTAATCGATGTAAATGACAATAAGTTGCAACAAGCTTTATTTGACGAGCACGTCGCGAATACGGAAACTCGTTAGTTTTTAATTTATAAAACTAACTGAAAAGGATTTGTAATTTCTATTTCGCAATTTACTGTGCTTTCGTATAAACTCCATATAAATAGGGTCTTAAAAACAATACGTAATATTTTACTACTGATATGTTCAGTAACTTAGCCAAGTTTAAAGTTTGAAGTTAACGTACTAGTTGAGGTAATACTCAAAATGAAGAAATTTCTGCCGGCGACCCTTCTGGCGATAACCACACTTGTTGCGGCTCCTCTTTCCTATGCCGCTTATCTACTTCCTGGCGGTGATTTTGAATCCGGAGATTTTTTCGGTTGGGTGCCGAGTAGTAGCCTTGAAAGAATCAGCGAGGTTGTATACCAGGGAACTTGTTATTCAGGTAACGATACTACTGGTATATCTTTTTTTGGTGACGCCGCTGCGAAACTGCGTTCTAACGAAGGTGGTCAGATAGAAAGCGGCGCTAGTATTACTTCTGAGGTATTTACCGCAGGCTCCGCTATTTCGTTTGCGGCATTGTCAGAAGTGCCGTTTGGTCAGTCATCTGAGCATGCAGTTAGTTTATTGGATGTTGATGACAATGAGATTATGTCGCATCGAATTGAGCGGACGGGCTCCGCTGTTCTAACTCCCGGATGTCCAAATGCGCCGGCCAATGGCGAATTTACTGGGCATTTAATCGATACTAATTTGTTTGAGGGCCAAGAAGTTAAGGTTCGGTTTAAACAAAGCACAAACCGGGCTGGCTTTGGTTTATTTACTTTGGTAGATGACGTGTTTGTATATGAGCCTGGAGAAATTCCAATACTGCAAGCACCTCTGCCGCGCGCAGGTACGCGATTTGAGAACGGAGAGTTATTGCTCGATGCAAGCGCCTCCACTCACCCAGTTGATATCGCGATGTCCTATGAATGGTTTATTAGCGGATTCACCGGTACATTTGAAGGTGAACGCGCATCGTTAGTGAATTTGGATCCTGGTAATTACCTAGTTGTACTATTTGCTAAGGATGGATTGAGCGTGTCGTCCGACACTATGCTGCTTGGTGTTCCCGATTTAACTGGAAGTACTACGACAACAACTGATACCACTACCGATACAACTACTGATACCACCACTGATACCAATACCGATGCAGCAACAGGTTCCACCACTACTACGGTAAATTTGGGTAATAGTTCAATTGATTTCTCAGCGATTGGGGGTGGATCAACCACTACCACTACCGGCACTGGAACTGATACTAGCGATAGCTCGGCGAGCAGTACGACGACGACCACTACTGCAGCAACAAGTAGCAGCGGGTTTGATGCCGGATTTACCGAGGGGTTTACACAGGGTACGGCGGCTTCGGAGACTTCTTTTCAAGATGGGTTCGATGATGGTTACGATACAGGGTTTAATCAAGGCTATGATCAAGGCCATGATGACGGAGTATTTGATTGTGAAAACATGTTAAATGGATTTTGCCCTTAAAGTAATTTTGCAGGTTTCGCTTTAAATAGGGCCGCTGCTTCTGGGATAGAGCAGCGGCTTTTTGCTTTATGCCGGTATAATTCGTTACTAAAGGAAATAAGCGTCTGCCTAAATATTTGTGATCGCAATTAATAATTAGTAACGCGATGGAAAGCCAGTGGTAACAGAAGCCCCCCTATATTCTACTCAACGAAGTCGATGTTTTCTTGCAGTCGAAAGAGCATCGAATATTTGGTCCATGCCTTAAGAGGATTCTTTCATGTGGTTTTTAAAATCTCCCGTTGTCGGGCTGCTGGTTATTCTGGTGGCTTTTTCATTCACTCCAGCGTTCAATAATGCAGCCTTTTCGCAGTCAACTAATCCGCAAAGGGTCGATAATTCGATCGCTCCATCTACCGGGTTTGCTGATTTAATCGAACAAGTTAGCCCTGCTGTAGTGCATGTAGCGATCAGCGGCAAAGTGAGTCGTTCACGACAAAATGTACCGGAATTTAACTTCCCTCCTGGATCACCTTTTGAGGATTTCTTTGAACAGTTTAGGAATCAGCAACCCAGACAAGATGATGAAGATGAAAGCTTGCGCCCGCTAGGGATTGGGTCAGGATTCGTGATCAGCGCAGACGGCTACATAGTCACTAACCACCATGTGGTGAACAATGCAGACCAAATTATTGTCACGTTGACTGATGGTGAAGAATTTGAGGCGGAGTTACAAGGCAGTGATAGCGCGACAGACTTGGCATTGTTAAAAATCAATTCTAGTGAATCGCTTCCCTACGTTGAGTGGGGGGATGTTGAGCAATCTAGAGTAGGTGATTGGGTGGTTGCGATTGGAAACCCATTTGGTCTAGGGGGGAGTGCATCAACCGGGATTATATCTGCGATTGGGCGTGACATACGTTCTGGCCGGTATGATGATTATTTACAAATCGATGCAGCAATTAATCAGGGTAATTCGGGCGGCCCGCTGTTTAACCTGGCTGGCGACGTGATTGGAATCAACAGTGCGATCTACTCTCCCACAGGCGGTAGCGTTGGTATTGGGTTTTCCATCCCCTCTAGTATGGCTCAGCGCGTGATCGAACAATTGAAAGAGTCAGGAACTGTCCAGCGTGGTTGGCTGGGTGTACAAATACAGGCTATCGATAGTGAACTTGCTGAAGGCTTTGGCCGTGAGAATAATAGCGGTGCCCTGGTAGCTTCAATAATTGAGGATAGCCCGGCGGAGAAAGCAAAATTTCAGGCTGGTGATATTGTTATTGAGTTTGACGGCAAACCAATCGACGAAATGCGAGATTTACCACGTATCGTTGCTGAGACCTCCGCTGGTGACACGGTGGATGTGTTAATAGTTCGGGATGGTGAGGAAAAAACTCTATCGGTATTAGTTGACCCTTATCCTGAGGAAGGCGCGACGCTTGCAAAGGCTGAACCAAATGAATCGCAGGGCGATAACGTAATTGGTGCAGAAATGGTTGCGCTGAATCGACAATCAAGAGAAAAATATCAGGTGCCTGACAATGCTCAAGGTGTGCTCGTAGTAGCCGTAACTGAGGGGTCCTTGGCTGCACAGAACGGTATTATAGCGGGTGATTTGATTCAGCGAGTTGGTCGAAAGGCAGTTTCCAAACCAGCCGATGTGTTAGGAGCCGTTAATGAGGCAATTCGTAACCGCAGAGATACCGTGGTTTTTCTGTTCAATCGTGCTGGGTCGAGTAGTTTCGTACCTTTTAAACTAGATTAGTATGATAAATAGGGGCGCTTATATTGAGCATGATTTTTGATGCTCTTAGTAGTGCTTGATCAAATAAACACTTACACTGTAAACACTGGAAGCTGATATGAAACCACAATCAATGATACAGGTGCTGGTTATTGAGGACGACCGCGAGACAGCGGATTATATACAAAAGGGCTTGACCGAATGCGGGCATGTAGTCGATCAGGCCGGAGACGGAAAGGATGGGTTGCTGCTCGCCGATTCAACATCGTATCAGGTGATCGTGGTTGATCGAATGCTCCCGAAAGTTGACGGGGTTACGTTAACCAAGACATTGCGCGGTAATGGTAATCGAACGCCTATTCTGATGTTAAGTGCTTTAGGAGAGGTAGAAGATCGAGTTAAAGGATTGAAGGCTGGCGCTGATGACTATTTGGTCAAGCCATTTGCATTTTCTGAATTACAGGCGCGAATAGAGGCTCTAGTTCGTCGTGCTGAGCCCGAATCTCCAGACACAGTATTAAACGTCGGGGATCTCTCTATGGACTTATTGAAGCGCGAAGTGCGCCGAGGTGAAGTTAAAGTTGATCTGCAGCCGCGTGAGTTTCGCTTGTTGGAGTACTTGATGAGACATAGTGGCCAAGTAGTAACTCGCACAATGCTACTTGAGAAGGTGTGGGATTATCATTTTGATCCTCAGACCAATGTTATCGACGTTCACGTCAGCCGCTTGCGCGGAAAAATTGACAAGGAATTCGAGCAGCCATTGCTACACACCGTTCGCGGTGCGGGGTACATGTTGAGTGAGCCGGACTAGACTGTATAACAGTTCAGTCTTCCGGCTAACACTTCTTTATGTCTTGTTGTTTGCCGGTTCCGTACTGGCCATATTAAGTTTTTTCTATTGGACATCGGTTGGTTATTTAACCACCCAAACGGACGAGACGATAAATGCGGAAATCAAGGGCCTTGCTGAACGCTATAGTAGTGACGGGTTTACAGGTCTAAGAGTTCAAATTGCAGAGCGATTATCGCGCCAGCAACCTGGTGAGAACACTCTATACCTGTTAACGGACGAACGATTTCGTCCAATGCTGGGTAATATCAACCAGTGGCCTGAGGCGCAGCAAGATCCGGAGGGTTGGTTGGACTTCGAGTTCACAACACCGCTGCGAGGTACTGATGGTTCTGCTGGTGAGCGGACTCGAACGTACATGGCTCGCGGCCGCAACTTCTTAATAGGCAACCGATATCACTTGCTGGTGGGTCATGGCATGCGTGAGCTACAAGAGGTGCGGCAACAAATTTTACGTTCAATGATTTTCGGTGTGATTGGCACCGTGATATTGGCTCTAATCGGGGGGGCAGTGTTGCGTCGTACGTTGACTCGTCGACTCGAAGCCATTATACGTACTAGTCGTCAGGTTATTCGGGGTGATCTAAGTGAGCGTGTTCCCACTCGACATAGTGGTGATGAGTTTGACGAGCTGTCAGAAAACTTAAACCAAATGTTGTCACAACTCGAACAAGGTATGGATGGTGTTCGTCGTGTCAGCGATAATATTGCTCACGACCTAAAAACACCCCTCGCTAGGTTACGTAATCGTCTAGAAGAGTTGCGCATGACCGGCTCGGATGCCGAGCAGCGTGAACAAATGATTGATCAGGTCGTAGCTGAAGCGGATGGATTGCTTGCGACATTTAATGCTTTATTACGAATAGCACGAATTGAGAGCACCGGTAAGCGCGAGGCTTTTACAGAAATAGAGTTAAGCTCTATCTTGCGCGATTTACAGGAGTTATATGAAGCGCTGGCGGAAGAAAAACAACAAGAATTTGTCTTCGAGGTGACTCATGTAAAAGTGCTTGAAGGTGACCGAGATATGTTTTTTCAGGCGCTTGCCAATCTACTTGATAACGCAATTAAGTACACACCCGAAGGTGGTGTTGTGGGATTGCGAATGCTTGAACAAAATGGAGAGACGCTTATTCAGGTGACGGATAGCGGGCCTGGCATCCCTGAGTCAGAGCATGACAATGTGCTGCAACGATTCTATCGCGTGGATGAAAGCCGGACCACGCCCGGCAGTGGGTTGGGATTAGCCCTTGCCGATGCAGTGTTTCGTTTGCACGGTATGGAGCTTAGGTTCTCAAATAATCATCCGGGCCTATGTGTCACGGTGGTAGTTTAATAATAATGAAAATAGTACTGACTAATTCTTCATAAAACATTAGAGTCTCGAATCTTGAAAAAATGCCAATGGTTGAAGTTAGATGAGTGAGAATCGCCACGAAAAATTAATAATTCTTGGGTCAGGCCCCGCCGGTTACTCAGCTGCTGTGTATGCTGCAAGGGCTAACCTAAAACCTGTGCTGCTTACTGGCATGGTTATGGGCGGGCAATTAACGACGACTACCGAAGTTGATAATTGGCCCGGTGACGTGGAAGGTTTGCAGGGGCCGGAATTGATGGAGCGCATGAAGCTGCATGCTGAACGATTCGAAACCGAGATCATATTTGATCACATAGATGCCACTGACTTTTCTGAAAAACCCTACAAATTAATTGGCCAAAGCGGCTCATATACTTGTGATGCACTGATAATCTGTACCGGAGCTTCGGCTATGTACTTAGGATTGGAGTCAGAAGAGGCATACATGGGTAAGGGGGTTAGTGCCTGTGCTACTTGCGACGGATTCTTTTATCGAGACAAGCCTGTGGCTGTTATTGGTGGAGGTAATACGGCGGTCGAAGAGGCTTTGTATCTCTCTAATATTTGTTCTGAAGTAACTTTGGTTCATCGACGCGATGAATTGCGCGCTGAAAAAATTCTACAAGACCGTTTGTTCGCTAAAGCCGAAACGGGCAATGTAAAGTTGGCGTGGAACCACCAGTTGGAAGAAGTGTTAGGTGATGATTCTGGGGTTTCAGGTGTGAGGATAGCCAGTACCAAGACGCTCGATAAGCAAGAGCTGCAAGTCGATGGTGTATTTATCGCCATTGGGCATAGGCCTAATACTGAAATATTTGACGGCCAATTAGAAATGAAAAACGGCTATATAACTATTAACAGTGGCCTGCTAGGGAATGCAACCCAAACGAGTGTTTCTGGTGTGTTCGCCGCTGGTGATGTGGCTGATCAAATTTACCGTCAGGCTGTAACTTCTGCAGGGTTTGGCTGTATGGCTGCGTTAGATGCTGAGAAATATCTTGATGATCTGGAAGGGTGAGGCTGTTTTACGCACATTCTCCCCAGACTAGAGTGTGGCAATTTATATAGTGAGCAGACAGACTAGGCAGGCGTCCTAGATTTTCCTGGGTGCAATCGCTTTTATTGCGATTCCGGTAACCGGACAACCAGACCGTCTAATTCGGCGGTGACTTTGATCTGGCAAGAAAGTCGGCTGTTATCTTTTGGATCTAACACGCATTCAACCATTGCTTCTTCCATGTCATCTGCCCCGGGTATTTTTCCGAGCCATGCCTCATCGACATAAACGTGGCAGGTAGCGCAACTACATGCACCACCACATTCGGCCAAGATACCGTCAATACCATTATCCACTGCTCCTTGCATTACACTGTTGCCCACAGCTACCTCGGCTTCGTATTCATTGCCGTTGTGTTGAATGTACTTAATGAGGGCCATCTATATCTCCAAAATTGCTTATGTCTATTTTCTGTGGGCGATTATACGTAAATAGCTGCTGGTTTAAAGTAGATCGTTATCTTTGCTAATGGGGAGTTTTTGCTGGTATTTGGGAATACTTTTGGGCACAATCGGCTTTACGTATCATGCATTGGATAAGTATGATGTGCTTACCGACGGGAGCCTGCGGTCAGGCGGTGTAGACATCCTCGATTGTTTTACTCCATCGACGTCGGATAAAAGAACAGGCCATAAATCTCCTCTAGTTTTAGTATAAAAGTTTAGGGGTATGGAAAATTTGTATTAGCCCTTTTCCTATAAGAGGCTGAGTTTAGTTGCACCACATTGTGTTCAGCATCGGATTACGTCGTGTAATGACGCTACCGATTTCGGCCATACAGCATCGTTAATGCTATGCCTGAGCCACTAATGCTTTAGCTGAACAGTGCAATTGTTAAATGTGAACAATTGAAAGTATTTACCGATGGGGTATATATCGCTGAAAAGGGGTATACAAGAGTCTCTACAAAGCGTGCTATGCCAAGGTGGAAAGGCTCACGGGTATATAATCGACAGTTTTATGTGCTGTTGGATTACAGCTTATCTTTTATTAAGTAATGCCTGAGAACTATATTTAGGAATTCGCTTCTAAAGTGAAGTCTTTTCTTTAAGGGTAAGTGTTTTGAGAGTGAGTGTCGGAATAATAAATAGCTAAGTATGTTAAGCATTTACAAAATTCGGAGCGCGAGGAAGTTCGCCAAAAACAAGGATTTTGATCAAGTTTGAAAAAAATATGTCAGAAAACAAACAGAAACAACAATTAGAAAGGCAACAAGTGGAAGCAAAAATACTGGGCGCAAGTGAGCATTCGATTACGCCAGATCAATTAAGTAAAGCAGCAAATATAGTAATTAATACCCTGCAAGAAGCCGGTTATGAAGCATATGCGGTTGGCGGATGTGTTCGTGACCTTATAGTTGGTAAGCGCCCTAAGGATTTTGATGTGTCTACCGATGCTTCCCCTGAACAGGTATGTGGGTTGTTTAAGATGGCTCGAACGGTAGGCCGTCGATTTCGTATTGCTCACGTAAAGATTGATCGTGAGATCATTGAGGTGGCGACCTTCAGAGCCGCAGCTGACAAAGATACGCTGGCTGGCCAAATGGTTGAAAACACCGAAGGTATGCTAACCCGTGACAATGTTTACGGCACTCGTGCAGAGGATGCTTTAAGAAGAGATTTTACCGTTAATGCTCTTTACTACGATCCGGTAAGTAGCCTGTTATTAGACGATGTTGGTGGCTTGGACGATATCGATGCCAAGTTTCTACGGAGTATTGGTCCGGTTAAGCAGCGTTTCCGAGAAGATCCTGTGCGTATGCTTCGGGTTATTCGATTTTCCGCTAAGCTAGGTTTTGAGATGGAACCCGAAGCTATGCGCATGATCGAAGAGTTAGGCGCTATGCTTAATAATGTTCCACCCGCGAGAATGTTTGATGAAGTATTGAAACTTTTTCATGGCGGTGCGGCCTTGGCAACGTTTGTGATGCTGCGTAAATACGCCTTGTTCAAGTATTTGTTCCCGTTTACAGATCATTGTCTGGATGATGATGAGCCAGGCCTTCCTGAAAAAGCCATGGCTAATACGGATAAACGTGTCAACGAAGGAAAACCGGTCATTCCTGCGTTTCTTTTTGCGTGTATGTTGTGGGAGCCCGTACGTGATGACGCCGAAAAGATTATCACTAGTGGAACGCCAGCGAACAGGGCTTGGAAAATTGCTATAGATGATACTTTGCGGGATCAGTGCCAGTACGTCGCTATTCCTAGGCGATTGGCCGAAACTATTATGGATATCTGGGATCTGCAGATGCGTTTGGCTCGTCGCCAACCAAAAGAAATCAAGTCTTTGATGGGGCATCGACGATTTCGTGCGGCCTATGACTTTTTACTATTGCGCTCGGAATTGAGTGAGGTTGATCGCGATATTGTTGATTGGTGGACCGAAATTCAACAACGAGAAGCTGATCAGCAGTTAGAGATGGTACAAACACTAAAGCAGGAGCGCGAAGAGGACGGCGAATTCCCTGACGATAATATTGGCAACCGAATTGACGGCCCAGACCGAAATACCAGTGGCAATACGAGCGCTAATCGTACGCGGCAGAATAAAAATAAGTCACGTGGTCGAGGTCGTGGACAACGGGGTTCACAGGCAGGTGGTCAGAATAATGGTCAAGGAAATGGTCAAGGCCAGGCTAAAGGTTCTGGACAGTCGCGGCGCAGAAAGCGCCCGGGTAAACGTGGTGCGAGCGCACCAAATGACACGACTGCACAGACCCGTGAAGGGCGTGGCCGTACTCGAGGTCCCGGTAAGCGTTCTGGTGGCGGTCGAACTCGAAAAACTCGCGGCGCTAATCCAGCGTCTAGTTAATTTAGTCAGAGCGAGTTTAAACAGCTCACTTTTCGGATTAACAAGAAAATCGTGGGAGTGATAGCGTATTTGGGCGTTGGCGCAAACTTGGGTCGACCTGAAGAGCAATTGCAGATTGCTAAAGCTTTGTTAAGAAGCCACTACGCAATTCGCATTCTTAAATCATCTTCGATGTATCGTAGTGATTCTATTGGTAACTCCCCATACAATCACCACGGACTGGATAGTTATATAAATGCAGTCTGGCAAATTCGCACGTCCCTGCCGCCATACAGACTATTATCCGTATTGCAGTCTATCGAGCTCAGACTGGGCCGCAAGAGGGGTCGTGGTGGAAGAAATTTCCCCCGTAAGCTTGATTTGGATATATTGTTATACGGAGAGCGAAGATTTAGTTCGAGAAGCCTAACGATACCGCACCCAAGAATGCAGCAAAGGCGGTTTGTGCTTTCGCCTTTGTCGGAAATTTCACCGCGCTTGCTTGTACCGGGTTTTGGGCGGGTACAAAGTCTTGTAAACCGGAGTCATATAAAGGCGCAGACGGTGGAGTTGTTGGCAATATAAGCGGAGTTTCTTTTACTCCTTTACTAATATCGTCTTATAGACATGGCACAGTTTTTTCACATACATCAAGACAACCCCCAATCTCGATTGCTCAAACAAGTGGTTGAAATATTGCAGCGCGGTGGTTTGGTGGTGTATCCAACGGATAGTAGCTATGCAATAGGCTGCCACATTGGTGATAAAGAAGCGATGCGGCGAATTGGTCGAATACGCGCATTGAGTAAGGATCATAACTACACCTTAGTTGGGCGAGATATATCGCAATTAAGTCAGTACTTTAAAATGACCAATGAGCAATTTCGACTAATTCGAGCATGCACTCCGGGGGCATATACTTTTATACTGCCAGCCACCAGAGAGGTGCCGCGCCGGCTACAGCATCCCAAGCGCCGAACCATCGGTTTTAGAATACCTGATAATCGTATTGTACAGGACCTACTTGCATTGTTAGCTGAGCCGATTATTAGCTCTACATTGATTCTACCTAATGCTGAACAACCTATGGGTGACCCAGACAGTATTCGGGCTCGTCTGGAGCACCAGGTCGATGTGGTGATCGATGGCGGCTTTGGCGGTAATGAGCCTACTACCGTTATCGCATGGACAGATGAAAATCCAGAGATCCTTCGCGTGGGGCGCGGTGATCCTTCACTGTTTCGATAGATTTTAGCTGAGACAGCAAATCTCACAAAACTTGAATATTAGATACTTATCGAAAAATTTGGTTTGTCGTTAGAAATGCAGTACTTACCAAGAAGAAAGCTTAGAACCTAGACGGGTATTTGTTACCATTGCGGCTAATAGCTTTATTGATATTCAAGGAGTAGTCATTGATAAGTAAATCTGGTCAGCCAAATAGGGTTGTGTCAGGTATGCGGCCTACGGGTAGGCTGCATTTAGGTCACTACCACGGGGTGTTAAAAAACTGGATAGAGATGCAGCATGAGTATGACTGCTACTTTTTTGTTGCTGATTGGCATGCGTTAACAACGCACTATGAATCGGAGACAGCAAATATCTCGGATAGTGTTTGGGAAATGGTGATTGATTGGCTGGCAGCCGGTGTAGATCCAAGCCGAGCAACGTTATTTGTGCAATCACGGGTGCCACAGCATGCAGAATTAAATTTGCTGCTTTCAATGATTACACCGATTGGCTGGCTAGAGCGGGTGCCAAGCTACAAAGATCAACAGGATAAGTTACACGAAAAGGACTTATCCACACATGGATTCCTTGGTTACCCAGTGTTGCAAGCGGCTGACATAACTTTGTATCAAGCGTCTAAGGTGCCAGTAGGAGAAGATCAGGTCCCGCACGTAGAGTTAACTCGTGAGATAGTCCGTCGATTTAACTATTTATATGGGCGGGAACCAGGTTTTGAAGAAAAGGCGGAATTAGCAATCCGTAAATTAGGCAAGAAAGGTGCGAAGTTATTTAGGAGCCTTAAAACTGCGTATACCGAGCGTGGCGAACAAGATGCGATAGAACGTAGTCATGCGTTATTACTCAACAATCAAAACTTAACGAATGCCGAAAGCGAACTGCTATACGGCTATATTGAGGGAGGCGGTCGGGTGATTTTGCAGGAACCAGAAGCCCTGTTAACNNACCGAGGCTTCTAAAGTTCCTGGATTGGACGGGCAAAAAATGTCCAAGTCTTACGGTAACACTATTGCATTGAGGGATGATCCAGCTCGGGTAGAACGTGAGCTACGGGCTATGCCGACTGACCCGGCTCGCGTTAGACGGAATGATCCTGGGAATCCTAATTTATGCCCGGTATGGGATTTGCATCATATTTATACTGATAAGGACACTAAAGACTGGGTAGAGGAAGGTTGTCGAACTGCCGGAATCGGTTGTGTGGATTGCAAGCAGCCGTTGATCGATGCGATTTTGCGTGAGCAAAAAGAGATAGCTCAGCGGGCCGACGAGTTTTTGCAAGACCCAACGTTGGTGAAAAATATAATCGCTGATGGCTGTGAGCAAGCACGTGATACAGCGGAAGAGACGATGGATGAAGTAAGGCGTGCATGNNCTTGATTATTAGAGCCTCCTATTAAATATAAATGAAACTTAAATGACGACCGACGACGATAAAGCGCAGCCGAATAGTGAGTCGGAAATTACTGCCGAACAAGGTGAATTATTGTCGTCTACAGACGATAGTGGCTATGGTGAGGTCTTGCGTGCGGTGGTACTAGGTCAGGTGATGACTGAGCTACCTAAAGACCTGTACATTCCACCAGATGCCCTGGAAGTTGTACTGGAGAGCTTTGAGGGTCCGCTAGACTTGTTACTTTATTTAATTCGTAAACAA
>DNHK01000118.1 GCA_003485905.1 Gammaproteobacteria bacterium
ACCCGAGACTCTAACCGTTTTACCAGTTGATCGGCAGTGTCTTCGGTTACGCAGACGGCAACCGAAATCGCCATACATCGTTCGCCACAAGACCCATACGCTGCCCCCATTAGTGCGTTCACTGTATTATCAATGTCAGCGTCAGGCATTATTACGACGTGGTTTTTGGCGCCCCCTAGAGCTTGAACGCGCTTTCCTGCATTGCATGCGCGCTGATAAATTGATTCAGCAATTGGTGTGGAACCAACGAAGCTTACGGATTGTATACGTTCGTCTTGTATCAGGGTGTCGACGGTATTCTTGTCTCCATTAACTACGTTAAACACGCCATTTGGGAGGCCCGCTTCAGTTAGCAGCTTGGCTAATAGCATTGCGGTACTGGGATCTCTTTCGGATGGTTTCAAANNACATCCACATAGGTACCATTGCGGGAAAGTTGAATGGAGTGATACCAGTAACCACTCCGAGAGGCTGAAATTCTGACCAGCAATCTATATCTGGCCCGGCATTTTTAGAGTGTTCACCCTTTAATAGCTCAGAAATTCCGCAAGCGTATTCAACAACTTCGGTTCCGCGGGCGAGTTCACCACGCGCATCGTCCAGTACTTTGCCATGCTCAGAAGTTATTAGTCGACATATCTCGTCACTGTGGGTATCCAGCAGATTCTTGAAGCGAAACATGACTCGAGCACGTTTTTGCGGTGGGGTATTTCGCCAGCTTTGAAATGCGTTTTGAGAGGCAGTGATAGCTCGGTCAATACTCGTTTTACTGGCCAAGCTAACTCTTTTTGTTATCTCGCCGACCGCGGGGTCATAAACGTCGTTAGTTTGTTCATCTAACACCACTTCCTGGCCATCTATAAAGTGCCCGATTATGGGTGCCTGTGTAGTCGTATCTACTTGTTCCTCAAGGCTCATTAAAGTTTCCTTATATCGTACGTAAATTAGTTACAGGATTGCAGATTGATCTGGTCGGATTCTTCTCGTTATCGAAATGTGGCGAGCAGGTCTATTTTATTTGTTCGTCCCGGCCTTCATCTAGACTTGCGAGTTCAGAACGATACCGATGTTCAAGTTGTTTGTCTGGCGCAAGAATTGATACAAGATAGCCAATAAATAGCGCGGAGATAAAAGAGGGGGGCATTGTCTCAAGTGCTGTGAAATAGGGTCCTATTCCCTCCATATCCTGAATAATGAATTTTGTAATCATTGTCATTGAGAATCCGGTGATCATTGACGCGATAGCGGCTTTTTCTGTGAATCGAGTCCAAAACAAAGACAGGATGATCATCGGGCAAAAAGTTGCTGCTATGCCAGACCAACCAAAAATAACAAACCAAAAAATCACTCGATCAGGTGATGACACTGCAACAATAATCGAAAGCCCTAGAGCAAGTGCTGCAATAACTACGGTTATTATCCTGCACAATCGTGCGGCATTAGTATCAGTGAGTCCGGGATTTACAATCCGTTCGTAGAGATCATGTGTGATTGATCCAGCAGCCATTACCAACAATGAAGATACGGTTGACATGATTGCTGATAACACAGCCGCAACATAAAGCCCGACCATCCATGGAGGGAACGTATACTCTACTAAGGTAGGTAGTACATTTTGAGCGCCATTGCCTAATACGGCATCGGGTTCAACGCCCTGAGTAGTAAAGATATAGCGGCCCAGTACGCCAATGCTTACCGCAGAAAAGTCGGCTAGCAGTGTGAATAAAACGGCAACCCACTTACCGCGATTAATTTGCTGCTCACTCTTTATCGCGATTAGTCGTGCAAACACCTGAGGTGATCCAAGAAATCCCAGTCCAATCAACATCATGCCGATTACTACCGAGATATTGAGTAAAGTGAACCCGCCAGTGCCCCAAATGTTTACGAGTCCAGGATCAAGAGCGTGCAGTCCAGTATAGATAGCGCCACTATTGGATATTGAAAGAAAGGCCACTACAGGTAAGAGCATTAAACAAATAAGCATTACTGCACCCTGAAACATGTCTGTCCAGGCAGCGGCTAAGAAACCGCCAGCGATGCAATAGCTGGCGACTACCACAAAACCGATTATAGCTCCGACCTGATAATCCCAACCTAGAAAACGCTCAAACGCCGAGCCCGTTGCATCTATTTGCGCAGAAATATATATAAGAACAAATATGGAAAGTGCTAGGGCGGAAATGATACGCAAGGTATTTGTCTTAGCATCGAAACGGCTAACCAGAAAATCGATAACAGTCATCGAATCATATTTGTCGGTTAGCTGCTTAAAGCGGTTTGCCATAAAAAACCACGCAATACCCACTCCTAAAACTTCACCTACGACTACCCAATAAGTACTAAAACCGAGCATTGCGCCCATGCCAGTGAGCCCGAGTAGCAACCACGCAGATTCACCGGTGGCTTGGGCTGAAAAAGCTGCAATCCAGAAACCAAGTGATTTTCCGCCAATCACAAAGTCATTCATGTTTTTAACACGCTTGGAGGCGAGATACCCCAAGTAGATAAGAATCCCAAAATAGATAACGATCATTACGTACTTTTCAAACATCGGATTTTCTCTTTGAATTCTTCGGCAAGATGATAACCGTTAGATGATCAGCATACATCCAGAATCTTTTGCCAAACGGTTAGCAAGGTAATACCGATGAAGGCGGTCATATTTGCTGCGTTTTCACAATCAGCATTAGAAGGATTAACGATAAGTTTGGAGCGACGGTAGTTGTCGGTGTGCTTAATGGCTGCTTGGTATGGGAACTATTAGGGCGATACATTGCATTGTCCAGTCCATTAATATAGTTTCAGTGTGCAATCCAATTTGAGTGCGTGCGAAGCGATACGAATACTAATTACTTGTTGTTATTTTTAATTTGCCTGATATGCGAGTCGTCCAATAGGCGACTAGGGGGAGTACAAATATGCAGAATCAAATCAAAGAATTAAACCGCGTGAAGTTACTGCAGCTAGTCTTGGTGTTAGTAATATCCTTTCCAGCAATTTCCTATTCTCAGGAAAGCTCAACGGTGACTAGAGAGTACATGACTCTGGATTGGACCGAAAAACGATCATTTTCCCCCGCTGTTGTCACTGAAGGAGGCAAGACGGTTTGGCTGGCCGGCGTTACTGCGCCGTTTGATGCCGACGGTAATTCGCTCGCGGGTGATTTTGAAGCACAAACTCATGAAGTCTTTCGGGTGATTGAGAGCCGTCTGGAAGAGCTAGGTGCTTCACTTGCCGATATCGTTACCATGACAGTATTTATAGGGGATACTAGATACGGAAATACATTTGTGAACATTCGTGGGACCAAATTTGATCCTGGCCATTACCCTTCGAGCGCCTTAATTACGGTCACCGGTTTCGCATTACCAGGTATCGAGTTGGAAATAAAAGCGACCGCTGTTATAAGTAGCGATCAATAGAGAGGGTAATATTCTGTGTTTAGAGAGTACATAGGCATTTCGGTTCTGCCATTGCTTGGGTTATTTGGGCTATTACCGGCTCAGGTAATGGCGCACCATAATTTTGCCACGCACTACGATGCAAGCAATATCGTCGAGGTTAGCGGTATTTTGACTTCTGTGGAGTTGCGCAACCCGCATTCATTTTTCACGCTTGACGTTCATGGCAGTGGTGGC
>DNHK01000328.1 GCA_003485905.1 Gammaproteobacteria bacterium
GGTATACTCGCCGATACTGCGTGCTTCAATATACTGCCAGTCAGGGCTGAGTAAATTATTGCGCTCGCCAACCTTTCGTCTTAAGCCTAATGTCGGCTCGTTCTCACTTGTCATTATATGGTACCCCCCCCCTACCTGTGGTATTCAAATGCCAGAGAACCGGCGCCTTGAATTACTCAAATTTAGCTAATACATATATACAATGTATTGTATCTTGGTATATTCAAATATTGTACACACATAATATTATTATGTGTAAATCTATTCCGAATGCTCTCATTGCCGAATAGACATAATCAATTATAAACAGATACTATTCATCTGTTAACGTATCTAGATGATTCGCGCGAGAAAACTTAACCCGGAGCCCTTAGTATGAGAAGTAATTTCTTTCTATCATTTGCCCTATTCTTAACGCTCACCACGCCAATTAAAGCGCAGAATGTTGACGCGTTAGTTGAGCGCGGACAGGAACTTTTTAATTCCGACGTCGGCTGCAAAATCTGCCACGCAGAAACTGGTGAAGGCCTTGTTGGGCCTAGCCTGCTATTCGGGCCCTCACCCGTCGATATCTTTGATCAGCTCGAAAGCAATCCAGTCATGGGCGTCATCGTCAGTGAGATGGACCCGAGTGACGAAGACCTCGCGGCAATATCCATGTATATCCGTACCTTGGCTGGAATGGAGCTAGAGGCAGACCTACCAGAGCGCTGGCTCACCGACCTTGAGGCTGTAAAATCAAGCCAGGCTGAGGGGCCGGTATTCGCCAAGACGGCGCGCGACCTCCAGGTAGAAGCCATAGAAACTTTTGCATCTGTTCAGGATACGTGGACACGTCGATCAAAAGAGGGCAGCGTCCTTAGTCACTACCAGTCTCAAGTTCTCCAAACGTTCGATCCAGGGGAAGCGAAATTCGAACCTCAACCGGGCAAGACCTATTTTTACGAAAATGTAGGTACGGCAAGCACTCCAGCAGTGTTAGGTGATGATTACGTTCTACCAGAAAAAAATCAAATTGTTGTAGGTGATGCCGAAACGCACGAGGTTGTTGCGAGCTATGCGTTGCCCAAGAATTTACGAGCGACGGTGCATACTACGATGACTTCGCCCGATGGCCGTTATGCCTACATTATCGGTGCACGAGCAGATGGGGTGGCTGATTCGGATATGGCAGGATTGGCCAGGTTGGAGGCTTCTGCAACACTTCTCAAAGCCGATGCTGTAACTCTTCAACCGGTATCTCAAATCGACATCGGTGGCCGAATACATCACGGACAAATATTCAAGGATTACATGCTACTGGATATGTTCGGTAGGGCTCCCAACGGGCTCGCACTAATGCTACTTGATCCAAATACCGACGAGATCATCGGCGGGGTAAAAGATGTTGATCTCGGCGGATTTGTTTACACGGTTTGGTCAGACAAAGATTACGAATACATATACGCGCTGATGGAACCAGCTGGCTACGCGCCGGGCCGTGGTACCGGAATGGCCGCTGCCTATGATATGTATGGGGGCAAATTGTTGGCTATGCGCCCATACTGGGTGGCCAAGATAAATCCAGAAACCTGGGAAGTAGAAGCAGAATTTCCGATCCCTGGTTACCGACCAAATTGGTTAATTGTTGATGCTGCAAAAGAGTACTTCTACGTAATCAATACAATGGGCAATGCAGCCAAAATGAACCTGGAAACGGGCGAGGTGTTATGGACTAATGGCACAGGAATAGGCCCCTACGGTGGCTCATTAAATGCGGACGAGACCGAGTTGTGGGTTGCGAATAAGGGCGAGGCCGCTGGCTTCATGGGACGAACACTTACTGTGTTAAATACCGAGACCGGGTACCCCCAAGAAACGCTTTACGGTGCTTATAAGGTAGACCACGTGTTGCTCTCGCCAAACGGTAAGGAGATGTGGGCAACCAGCAATGCCGAAGGTCGTATCTATGTCTATGATGTAAATACCAAAGAGCTCCTATCCAAGATCGACATGCCTGGCAACGGCGACGTACACGGACTCGCATGGGTACACTACGACGAAAATGGTGAATCTCGCACAGTGCGTGACCAAGGGAACTTTCACAATGGCGTAAACCCTATGACAGGGAATGCCCTAGCAGCTCCCTAAGCTAAGCTCCAGCCGCTACCGCGCTATTCACGAACAGCGCGATGCAAAATAAAAGCCTACCAATTTTGGTAGGCTTTTCATTTCAAAGCGCTATTAGCTAGTTGTTTCTGCTTACCCGTTACTAACACTCAGTATTTCAGCTTGCTGCGGCTCAATTTCAGACAGGGCAAGTGATGCCTTAATATCTTCTGCGCTCAACGGTAATGAAATAGGCTGATCTCGATGTGCCGACAAATCAGCCGCAAGATAAACCTCCATTACCTGACGGGCTTGCTTAGCGGTAACCATAACGTCTCTGTCGCAAGCGACTGCTTCGATAAAATGTACAGTCTCATTGTGCATGGCCCCAGCAAATACATGGCCTACTTGCTCACCTGGCATTGTCGACATAGGAAACATGATGCCATCACTCATAGTACTGAGGACCACATCCCGGTGACTATTGTCGACTAATAACACGCCTTCAGAACCGACAAATTCAACATTGGTACTGGAAAAGTTTGGATAACTTGGCGGCAATATCCATCCCGCCCCGATAGTAAACACAACCCCATCATCCATGGTCACAGTAATCCATGAACAATCAGGGGCGTCACAGGTTTTTTTCATCACCTTGTAGACCGATTGACAATAAACACGCTTGGGAAGCCTCGGTTCCAAACACCACAAAATAAAATCGATATCATGGGTAGCTTCCATTGCTGCTGGTGATAATTTGGTTCTACCACTAATTTTTTTACCCAAATTTCGAGTGATATGACGACTGACCATCGCACTCACTGGTTCGCCCAAACTTCCATCTTCGACGGACTGTTTGACATAGGCAAACTTGGGGTTAAAGCGTTGAGAGTAACCGATCGTAAATTTCAGATTACGCTCGTTAGCTAGGGCCGCGAGTTCGTCTGCTTCATCCAGTGTCAGAGCTATGGGCTTCTCCAGAAAAACATGCTTACCGGCCTGCATAGACTCCAAAGCCATTGGGTAATGAAGCGGCTCCGGTGTAGCTGAAACAATAATTGCATCGATGTCCGGGTTAGCAAGCAGATCCTTATAATTGTCAGTTGCTGAACTTGGGCTAGTTTGCTCTACAATTTCTGCCAATCGCTCAGGGCGGGTTTCAGCGATATGCAATTCCTTAACGAGCGGATTGGTAGCACAGGTATTCGCCCGTATACCACCGCACCATCCAGTTCCAATGATTCCAACGTTGATTTGTTTCATAATGTAAATTCTCGAGTCTGATAAATACTTTCTGTCGACTTAAATTAGAGAGTCTGACAGTATCCAATTTTGTCACTGCGAAAAATCGCCCGCTGCTAATATTTATTAACCAAACGACAATTAATCAAAAAGCTTCCAAACTATCGCCACAGACGGAATAGTTCCAAATAAGTCCCTGAAAAAGCGAGCAGCATTATAATGAAAAAACTTGATGTAAACACTGGCATAGCGCTATTTTTTACAATTCTTTCGTTAGGTTTATTAGCAAGTGTCTCCAGTCAAATTGCCAAGCCTAGACTGGTTATGGGACGTTCCTTGACCGCCCTCGATGCATCATTATTCCCCTACATTGCACTGAGCGTACTCTTACTGCTTAGCCTGTTATTTTTGCATCGATGCTTAAATAGCAACCAAGAAGCTCAACCCTTTGATTTTACGCTAAGCGGTTTCTCAAGAACGCTTATTTGTTTATTCATTTTTCTAGCATACGCCCTACTGATGAACCCAATTGGATTTATCACAGCCAGTGGATTAACACTTTTTTCCTTGACTACCTATTTCGGAAATCGAAATTGGGCTTTGGGGGTCGGCGTCAGCGTTATATTCCCTGTAGTTATATATTTTCTATT
Organism: Gammaproteobacteria bacterium; assembly: GCA_003485905.1. Classification (GTDB taxonomy): domain Bacteria; phylum Pseudomonadota; class Gammaproteobacteria; order Arenicellales; family Arenicellaceae; genus UBA10349. The sequence continues at coordinate 3,981 of DNHK01000328.1, forward strand.
CCTACACGCGTTTCAAGTTTACTTGCCAGAATCTCTGTTCTGGTAGTGCTTTTAGTATTGGTTCTAATAATCGAGATGTTACATACTTTGGAAAGATTAGGAATTATCGATGTGGGATAGTTTTATACAGGGGATTGGTTTAGCACTTAGCTTTGGCACCTTGCTAATGATGGCTATCGGCCTATTTCTTGGTATATTTGTAGGTGCCCTGCCTGGATTCAGTACGGTAATGGCGATGGCAATTCTACTGCCAATATCGTTCTTTCTGGACCCGTTAATGGGAATTCCGTTCTTAATTGGTGTCTACAAAGGTGGGATTTTTGGTGGCTGCATACCAGCGATTCTAGTGTCTATGCCCGGGACCGGAGCATCGGTCGCAACAACATTTGATGGCCCTGCGTTAACGCGGAAAAAGCAATCACGCAAGGCAATGGAAATGGCGCTGTATTCTTCCACAATTGGTGATCTCAGCAGCGATGTCATTACCATCCTAGCTATTGGACCCATTGCGTTGCTAGCAATGCAAATTGGGCCACCCGAACTCACAGCCGTTATATTGGTCAGTCTACTAATCATCGCGGTCACTACCTCTGAAGACCTCTTAAAAGGCTTACTCATGATGGTCTTAGGTATGTTTTTGGCGATGATCGGCACTGATCCACTTGGAGGCATGTCACGATTCACCTTTGGGGTATTTGAACTGAAATCCGGCATTCCGCTATTGCCTATGCTGATTGGGGTGTACGCATTACCCGAGATACTGCTTGCCACCGAACATAAGCTAAAAACAGTTAGCGATCGAATTACGAGTATTGGTGAACGACTAACTTTTCAAGAACTTAAACGCTGTTTTCGTACGATTATGCGCTCAACTGGTATCGGAACAGTGGTAGGAATGATTCCTGGTGTAGGTCAGGTGGTTGCAGCATTTATGGGCTACGCTGCTGCGAAAAGCGCTTCAACACACCCTGAAACATTTGGTAAGGGTGAGCTAGAAGGTGTCGCTGCAGCTGAAGCCGCAAACAATGCGGTTAACGGCCCCACCTTGGTTCCATTAATGACGCTAGGAATCCCAGGCGATAACGTCACCGCCATATTACTGGGTGCGTTTGTCGCACAGGGTCTCCGTCCCGGGCCTCAACTAATAAGCGATCAGGGTCCACTGGTATTCGCGATACTTATCGCAATGGTCGTGGCAAACTTTCTATTTTTAGCTATTGGCTACGCGGTCATACCGCTATTCGCAAAAGTAGTAACCATCCGTCGGGCTATGCTACTACCCCTAACCGTCGTTTTAGCCTTCGCAGGATCATACATTTATCGCTCTGATCCAAACGATCTTATTATTCTGGTTTGTTTCGGTGCTTTCGGTTATATCGCACGCAAGGTGAAGATGGACGTTACTCCTATGGTGATGGGATTCATTCTTGGTCCAATATTAGAGTATTCCTTCGGACAGACGATGAGTATGTCAAAAGGCGATTTAGCCGGATTTATACTATTTGACCGCCCCATAAGCGCAGCAATTTTGGTCCTAGCGCCGATGCTGATCTACTATTTGTATTCACGAACCAATTCATTGAGAAAAGTGTACGTAAATAAAGATGAGCAAAAAGAATGAAACCTAAACACTTATCACAAAGGCTATTACAAGCTGTGCTGTGTCTTTCATTTTCTACGATCAGCATCGCTCCAATGGCAGCTGACACAGTTGAATACCCCTTAAAGCCAATCACTCTGGTTATTCCATTCGGCGCCGGCGGATCACACGATCTGAATGCGCGAATATTTACCCGGGTTATACCTAAATACCTTAATCAACCTGTAATCGTTAAAGTGATGCCCGGGGCTGCTGGACAAGCAGGCACCTCTGCAGTTGTGCGCGCAAAAGCAGACGGCTACACACTTTTGTTTACCGACAATTATCGCGATCAGTTACAAAAATACATTGAGTATTTACCCTACGATACAAGTAAAGAATTAATCACTGTGGTCCGCACAAATTACTCACCGGTTTCCATACTTGTCTCAGCTGACAGTCCCTATCAATCGCTGCAGGAATTGCTGGACTATGCCAAGGAAAATCCCGGTATGCTGTCTCTGGCCCATAGTGGAAATTGGGGTGCGCAGTTTGTTCCCCTACTGAGGATTCTGTTACACGCAGAGGCGCATATGACCTTTATTCCTTATAAAGGCGGTGGCCCGGCAAAACAGGCATTGCTTTCAGGTGATGTAGACGTTGGCATCGCGTTTCCATCGGTTGCCCTGCCCCTAGTTGAAGCCGGGATTGTTCGCATGTTGGCCAGTGCGGGTGATACCCGACTATTACCTGATGTGCCTACACTTACCGAATTGGGGTTCGATGATGATCTGGGTTTGATGCAGCGTGCGGTGCTGGCTCCAAGGGATATTCCTCCTGAACACCTCGAGATTCTACGATCAGCCTTCAGCAAACTTGAATTTGACGAGGAGTATCAAGGCATGATGAAACAAATAGGCGCGAATACGGAATATTTAGACGGCAGTGAGTACGAAAAATTACGCCAAATTCAAAGTCAGCGATTCGAAGCACTGGTCAACAATATGAGCGCTGACAACGACAGTAATAACAAGTAGGTTTGCAATGCTGTTTCTAGCGATCAACTACTTACCCGCCGGACAATCCTCTAGCGACAGACCATATGGGCGGAAGGTAAACCCGATTAAACAATGATCTGGTAAATGCCGACTATTGAAACCATCAGTAAAACAGTACCAATTATTCGGTAAAACACCTTGGTATCAGCCTGCAAAGTATAGTCGTGAAAGCGCATTCCCATAAAGTGTCCTATAGTGGCCGCAGGAAGCAGCCACATTTGTTGCTCAAGTTGTAAATCAACACCGGCATAAATAAATGCCGCTAACTTGATAGTGACAAGTACAAACCACAACGTAAATAACGTATCCCTCAGCTGGCGACGATCTACGTGCTGTGCAAATACGGTTATGACAAACGGGGCCCCAAGCAATGAGGTACCCAACATATAGCCTCCGACGATCAGAAAAATCACGTCCAGTAATCGACTGTTAGATACAAATGGCCGATTTAAAATATAGCTAACTGAATAAACGGCGACGATACAAAATATAACCGTTGCCATTAGGTCACCAGGCAATGTGATTACACCTATGACCCCCATCACTTTAGGTATAAGCATTACCATCAAGGCGTACTTGAGGTAATCCCAATTAACCGTTGACCGTAAAACACCTCCCTTTTGATCTTCAGGTAAATGTTTCGATGCTGCCTTGGCTAGATTGTAAGCAACCGTCACACCAGAAAAGACCAATAACTGCATAGCTAAAATTGGTAGGAAGAATAATGGGTCGCTATGCACTAATAGCAAAAATGGTAACGATAGCACCGCCCCACCAAAGCCTAACCCGGAACGCACAAAACCAGACCAAACAAATATCAGTGTGATGATTATAATTTGAAGGGTACTCAACTCATCCATGATCGTTTACCCTGAATTCTTGCTTAGTCGTAAACTGAACTGCTTCAGTATTAGCGCTATTTACCCAGTGGAACGGTGACATCTTAATGCGCCACATTAGAATCCACGTCAAAAAAAGAATTACTGCAAAAACTACTTAGTAATTATTATCTAAACTAGCATACGTTTTTTAGTATGTGCCAATATCATTCTCGCCGGCCGAACAAATAGANNCCGTCAATTCCAACAGAAGCCCCATCCTCATACTGAGCACCCACAGCTAATAGTGATCCATCTCGACTCAAGCTAAGCGCACTTCCAAATTCATCAAACGCTTCAGTATTTGAACCTTTAATGTAGGCGTACTGCGACCAGGCATTGTCTGTTCGGGTAAACAAATAAACGGCCCCAGATTCATCCGCCGAATTATCATCTTGTAAGCCATCAATTCCCTGCGCCGCGCTATCCTCTAACTGAGCTGCCGCTGCCAAAGTATTGCCATCACCGCTTAATACCAGTCGTGAACCGAATAGATAAAAGCCCCCTGAATTTG
>DNHK01000311.1 GCA_003485905.1 Gammaproteobacteria bacterium
AAATCCAGAGTTATGAACCATCATTAGAGTTTTTGAATATGGTCGACGCCGATGTGCTTACATTCGAGTCTTGCAGTTCTTCGATGCAAGATATTCCAGCTATCGGCAAGATTATTACGGAGAAGAAAATTGCAATTGGCATGATTGATCACCACTCGTTACAAATAGAGAAGCCGGAAGATATTGCCACCCGAATCAGGGATACACTGGAGCATATTCCAGCTGAAAGGTTAATTCTTTCGTCGGACTGTGGAATGGGCCGTGAAGGTATGAGCCGTCGTCATGCGCGTTATAAGATGTCTGCTCTAGTTCAAGGTGCCAATATTGTTAAGCGTGAGCTTGGCTTGCCGGAGGCGGTGTCATTAGCGTCTGATGGTCGCTATTCGCTTGTTCCGACTGAATAGATTGGTTAGGCTTTGTAAATAGTTATCTATGTTGAAAATAGCTTGAGTACGAGTACTCTGGAGAGAAGGCATGAAGATTAAAATCGGAGTTTTGGTGTGTATTTTATTTACTGCACCAATTGGGGTTAATGCCCACCATTCTTTTCGCGTGCATTATATTCCGGAACAACACGCTTCAGTCTCGGGAATTCTGACCAGTGCTCGAATACGGAGCCCACATTCTTTTCTTACGGTTGATGTTGAAGGAGAAAACGGTGAAATTGTTTCCTGGGATATAGAAACACACGCCGTTCCGATGATTAAGCGGATGGGAATGGAGGCAGATGACTTTAAAATTGGTGAGGAGATTACAGTGGGAGGATTTCCTAGCCGTATTGAAGGAAAAGCTCTGATCCTCGGGCTTGATTTCACGATGGCGGATGGTACTAGTTATAGCTGGCGACCTAATACTTTGGTCCCAGAGGGTGGGTTATCGGAGGCAGACTCTGTTGTTACTACTGGCCTAGACCGGTTTCAGGGTACTTGGGGTTACGAGGTGGATCCTAATCCACATATCAACGCCGAATCACCCTTGCCTTTGAATCAGGCTGGGCTAGATGCTCGAGAAGCGTTTGATCCTTTGGATACCTCTGCCCTACGCTGTATACCACCGCATCTTCCTTCATTGCTCTATGTGCCGTACTTGTATGACATACAGATAGTGGGCGAAGAGCTGCGTTTGCAGCATGAGTATTTTGAGATTCTTCGAACGGTGCGTCTTGATGGCCAGGCTACACAAGTAGACTCTGCCAATATGTATGGCACAGCAATGGCGCGTGTTGAAGAGGATGCGATTGTCATTGAGTCGACGGGGTTTTCGAACTTAGCGGCAGGGTTAGCTTCAGACTTCGACCAAAATGGTGTGGGTACTGATATCCCATCCAGTGATCAGAAGAAGATCACTGAACGTTACACCGTGAGTGAGGATGGTTTGGCATTAACGGCGGAATATACGATTGAGGACCCGGTGTTCCTTACCGAAACTTATACCAATAGTACAGTATGGAAGCGTCTCGCAGATGGAACGGAACTCGTACCTTTCGATTGTGATTCGGATATGGCCGCTCAATCTACCTCTCAAGGGGGGTAGTGTAGTGGCATTTTGATCCTTACATTGAATCTTAGGGTCCACCCATAGTTAGCGGTGCTTAGGTTACATTTAGATCGTGGTTATTGGCGGCCGTGTGGTTCCAGAAAATCAATGTCTGGCCCTATGGGGATGATGCCCAGGGGGTCTACCGATGGGTGATTGCTATAATAGCTAAGCTTAATCTGGTCCAGCTTAACCGTTTCAGCGATGCCTGAAATTTGGTAGAGCTCACGCGTATAAGGCCAAAGGTTTGGGTAGTCAACTAACCGCTTTTTATTACATTTAAAGTGTAAGTAATACACCGAATCAAATCGAACCAATGTTGGAAACAGTCTCCAGTCTGCTTCGGTAATTTGCGTGCCGGTGAGATAACGATTTTCACCGAGTATTTGATCCAGTTCGTCCATTGTTTCGAAAACTTTAGCGCTAGCTTCAGAATAGGCGTCTTGGGTTTCAGCAAAGCCGGATCGATAAACGCCGTTGTTCAGATTCTGATAGATTTTGTCGTTTGCGGCGTCAATCGAATTCCGTAGATTTTTTGGGTAATAGTCGTCTGTATTGGGCGTGAACTCGGAAAATTCCGCATTAAACATCCGAATAATATCCGCGGACTCATTACTTAATATCTTGCCCGACTCTTTGTCCCACAATATTGGAACGGTACAGCGTTTTGGGTAGCTCGGATCAGTAAGTAGATATGGCTCGGTCATCAAAGAAAAATTGTTGGCTGTGTCAGAAAACTCTTCATTGAAGACCCAAATATTGTTTTCTCTTACTGGGTGAGTTGCACTAATTGAGATCACATCTTCCAAACCTTTCAGTTTGCGCATGATGATAGTGCGATGAGCCCAAGGGCAGGCGTAGCAAACATACAAATGGTATCGACCTTTTGCTGCGGGATAGCCAGACGAACCATCTGCGGTAATCCAGTCACGCATAATGCTTTGCTGCCTGATAAATTCACCGTTAGTAGTCAATGGAAAACTCCTTTATAAATTTTGTATAGTACTGAGGTATTTATATAACTAGCAGGCATCTGAGGATTACAGGGCGGCGCCCCAAAGAAAATTTAAAGACAAACCGTTCAGCAGCCCTCGGTGCTGGAGCCGATTTTACCGATTAATGATCTGGTTAACATAAACATTCTGTTATAGCCGTTATACGATGAATAAGTTATTAAGTTTTGATCTTCATGCGTTATCGTAAGGTTGGATTTTTATCCAGCGCTGTGGGGTAATCCATGATTAAGCTAGATAACTGTGCAAACGGTTGCGCAATTTTGGTTGGTACGGAAAACGTTCAATCAGCTATAGATTTAGCTATTATTAATGATGTAAGTTGGGTTCGGTAATGATTATAGTTTGAGTTTATAAATATGCTCGTTCATAATCGTGCAAACGTTTGCGCTTAAGATTTACAGTGTGAATTGAGCTTGGGAGCTATTGTTACTACTAGCTCTAGGTGATGAATCTCGGTGCATGCCTAATTGAAGGATTGCAGTAGTGGCTTTGGTTCTGCTGCGCAGAGTCCAGTCCTGGTGTTCTTAAAAACTAAACGTGTTCCTGATCGTTTGATTTTGCAATCTCCTTCAGGCATGTTGGGTCTGTATATTGGGCAAAGTAATTGGCAAAGTAATTGGCGGAGGTAGTACAAAGTGGCGAGTTTTAAAATTAATGGTGAGCAGGTCGATGTAGATGTTAGCCCGGACACCCCTTTGTTGTGGGTTATACGTGAGCATCTAAAACTTACCGGCACCAAATTTGGTTGTGGGTTAGCGCAGTGTGGCGCATGTAATGTGCATTTAAATGGCGATGTCATATACGCATGCGTATCACCCGTTTCTACGGTCGAAGGTCAGGAAGTAACGACTATTGAAGGCTTGTCAGAAAATGGTGATCACCCATTACAAAAGGCATGGGTGGAAGAGGAAGTTCCCCAATGTGGCTATTGTCAGTCTGGCCAGATAATGCGAGCTGCTAATTTGTTAGAGAATAATAGTGACCCTAGCCGCGATGAAATCGTGGCGCATATGAATACAAATTTGTGTCGGTGTGGAACTTATCCCAGAATTGTTAAAGCAATTCAACGAGCTGCCAAGGGAGAAGCGTAATGACTACTGCACGAAAATCCAA
>DNHK01000302.1 GCA_003485905.1 Gammaproteobacteria bacterium
ATACCTCCACCATAGGGGTACACGGGGATGTGAAACAAACCCCAGCCAAGGAGGATTCACCCTTGAACCCCGGTGATTTGTACCAATCCACCAAGCTGCTCGCTGAAGAGGCTTGTCGTAAGTATGTAGAGGAAGGAGATATGGAGGTGATTATCGTAAGGCCGACCTCTCAATATGGACCCGGGGATCTTCGTATGCTCAAAATGTTTCGAATGATTAAGAATCAGCGTTTTTTGCTTATTGGCCAGTGCACAGAAAATTTTCATGCGGTTTATATTGATGATCTGGTGAGTGGGTATCAGCGAATTCTTGAAACTAGCAATCTTAACGGTCAAATATTCTTTATTGGCGGAGAGCGTTACGTAAGCTTGCAGAAGTACATTGATACGGCAGCCCGAGCACTTGGGGTGAAAAAACCTGCTATACGTGTACCTTACTGGCCAGTGCATTTTGCTGGCTGGTTATGTGAGTTAGTTTGCAAACCTTTGGGCATCGAACCCCCGTTGCATCGGCGTCGCGTCAAGTTCTTTAAAAACAATCGCGCGTTTAATATTTCTCGCGCTAAACGAGTGCTGGGTTATGCCGCCCAGGTGGATCTCGACGAGGGTATGCGTCGCACGGTTGATTGGTACCGATCTGAGGGGCTGTTAGACTGAAATAGAAGAGATTCTTTTGATGCTACGTGCTTAAAAGCGCCTACCTTAGAGCGCTTACCTCGAAGTTTTTGATTTATTTACGCCAGCTATCGAGTCTAGCTGCCCAGATGCCGTGTTTTACTCAGCAGTTGCTTCACCTGCAGCATTAGTGGCTGGGTTCGCAGTCGGTGAAACAGGTGCTGCAGCAGTTGAGACCGCATTATCCGTCTGGCTGACCGGCGCATCCTCTAACGCGTCAGATTCTTTTTGAACCATACTGATCTGCTCAGCGGCCTGAATGGCAAAATAGTGTGCTTCTGCGTCGGAAGATAATTTTTGCAGGTAGCCACTAAGGTTCAGATTTAGGAAATGACTTGGATCCACCAAATCTCCATTTAATACAAGTTGCCAAGATAATCCCCAAGTGCCTTCAAGTTCCGGATTCTCTTCGGTGGTAAATAACGCCACGATCGCACCTTCTTCAACAACATCTCCTACCACCACATCGGGAAAAACTTCTCCGCGGAGAATACTGAAAACTCCCTGACCGTGATCAATAACGATACTGGTATTTACCAGCCGCCCTTCAGGTTGCTTTATCTTGTGTATTATTCCTCCCGAGGGGGCGATTATCGGTGTGCTTATATCATTCGTTCTAACAAACAGTGCATTGACCAGATCTAGCTTACCGCTAGGGTAGCGCACATAGGTTCCAACAGCTTCTTGATCCATAATTCCTTGTGCTATAGGGACTAGAAACGGGAAAGAAAAAAACCGTGATTGCTGCCATTCACCTACCAGCTCTTTAGCCGTATCATCTGCGGCATCTTCAGTGAGTGCGTTTCTTAGGTACTCCTCAATGCGGGAGGTGATCGTCCTGCTTGGTCGCAAATCATGTTTGATCGGTTGCACCGTGATATCTACCCAATCATCGTGGGCTTCATCATAGTGGTTATTTTTGGTGACGAGGTAGTGGCCGGGTGGAGTGAGTAGATCAATACCAACCAGACCTAACCAGACACCGCTATTTGCCAATTCATCCAACATTGCGATAGGCCGTAAACCAAAGCGCATGCTGGGTTGATCAAAGCTAAACACTGGTATTAAGGCGAATCCGCCAGGCGTTGTATTACCTTCGACTTCTTGAGATGCCAACTGAGAATTAGAACACAGAGCGAATATGGCCAATAATATGTGAGCTTTAGAGATCATTGTTCTCGCTTGGCATTGTGTCTATAACTTCTGTAGATACTTCACCGTCATATAGCTTGATATTAAGCGTGTCACCTACTTGAAGTTGGCGAGAAGATTTAACAACCGCATTACCTTGATTCGCCACGCGGGCTAACGCATATCCACGCTCAAGCACGCCCAGCGGGCTGATTAAACGAAGTTTTTCTGCCGTCAATCCAATTTTATACTGATGCTCCTTAACACTCGCATTGACTTGAGCTTGCAACGAATGACTCAATTGCTGGAGCCGTTGACGCTGGTTCGCCAGTTGTTTTTCAGGATGTAAGCTACGAAAACTTTGCTTGGCTGCAAGCATTTGGGACCTGCTACTTTTCAGTCGACTTAGAAGCTCCCTGTGCATCCGAGTACCCAGCAAGCGTGTGTTATCCAAACGTAAACTTAAACTACGCTTAGGAGAAACTATTGATCGACTTAACAGATCAACCGCCTGTGACTTTTTCTGCAAACTTTGGTTTAGCATAGCTCGCATTCTAGTGCCGCGTGCAGCTAATTCGGCTAATAGAGCTGTCCGCTCGGGTGCGACAAGTTCGGCCGCGGCAGTAGGTGTGGCCGCCCGAACATCAGCTACAAAATCACTGATAGTGAAATCAACTTCATGGCCTACAGCGCTAATGATTGGAATGGGTAGAGCTGCGATCCGTCGAGCAAGTTTCTCATCGTTAAAACCCGCTAGATCCTCAATTGAGCCGCCTCCACGAGTAAGAATAATCACATCACATTGCCCGTGCTGTTCGCAATCGTTCAACGCTTGGATTAATGTTGACGGAGCTTCTGTCCCTTGTACAAGACTGGGGTATACAATTATTGGTATTCCGGAGTTGCGGCGTTTAAGCGTGGTTAATATATCGTGCAAAGCAGCGCCAGATGACGATGTAACAATACCGATTCTTGTCGGATACCTGGGTATTTTTTGCTTGGTTTGCTCTGAAAACAACCCTTCATCAGCCAGTTTCTTTTTAAGTTCTTCAAACTTTTTAAGCAGCTGGCCAGTACCAGCTTCTTTAACTTCCTCTACGATTAATTGAACGTCGCCTCTGGCTTCGTAGATCGTAAATTTTGCGCGTAGTTGGACTAATTGTCCTTCTTCAAGGACAGCGGCATTGCGAGCGGCTCGGTTGCGAAACATCGCGCAACGTATCTGAGTTGAGTCATCCTTTAAAGTGAAATACAGATGCCCGGATGCAGGTGCGCGCAATGTGGAGATTTCACCTTCAAGCCAAACTGAGCGATAACTCATTTCGAGCAAAGATTTGGCTTCTGCAAGAAATTCAGAAACCTGATAAATATGCTCGGTTTGGTTTGTGAGAGTAATATTTGAGCCTAACTGATTGTGTTTTATTGCCGCCGATATCGACGCCATCTAATTGCGGTTGATTATAACCGCAGTATGAACAGATTGTAGTGCAGGAATGCAATCAATAAACGTGATTACGGCCTATGTATGTTTAGCTGAATGTCAAAACACTGTACGATTCAGGCACTTTAGTTTTGATGTAAATACCATGCCCACTGAAATTGAAAAGATCATTGAATCTGTAAATATTCCCTTGTTAGATAGCACTTTGCACGACTTGTCGTGTGTGGAGTCAGTAGACGTTTCAGATGGCATTGCAACGGTAAAACTGCAGACCGGTTTTCATCTTGATAGTGTGCGCCTGGAGCTCGAAAAATCCTTACTGCAAACGATCACAGTAGCCCAGGGTGATGAATCGATCAATAAGGTTGAGCTGGCTGTTGCTAGCGAAGTGATTAGTCAACAAGTTCAGGGCGGTTTGAGTCCGTTGCCTGGAGTTAAGAATATTATAGCCGTTGCTTCTGGCAAAGGCGGGGTTGGTAAATCGACCGTCACTGCAAATCTAGCGGTATCGCTGGCGATGGAAGGTGCTACCGTGGGGGTGCTGGATGCTGATATTTACGGACCAAGCCAACCACGTATGTTTGGTATTACGGGCAAACCTAAATTTCTAGATAAACAATCGATGTTGCCTATGCAGGGTCATGGCATTCAGGTGATGTCTATTGGCTTTATGATCGATGAAGAGACGCCGATGATTTGGCGTGGACCAATGGTCACTCAAGCATTGGACCAATTACTGAATCAAACGGCATGGAGCGATTTGGACTACCTGTTTATAGACTTGCCGCCCGGCACTGGCGACACGCAACTTAGTTTGTCGCAGAAAGTACCTGTTTCAGGAGCAGTTATCGTTACGACGCCGCAAGATATCGCGTT
>DNHK01000437.1 GCA_003485905.1 Gammaproteobacteria bacterium
TCACTGATTTAAGGACACCACCACCAACCAAACCAATAACGGACATCATAATAGTAATGACGACTAGCAGCTCAATGAGCGAAAAACCCTGCTGTCTAGTGCCGCGTCTCATGGTTAAAAACCAACCTCATTGACTGACACAATACTCAGCAACATAACCACAACGACGCCGCCCACAATGCCGCCCATGACTAATATTAGGAGCGGCTCAAGCAAGGAGGTCATACGATCTACCCAGGATTCGAATTCACGACGAGAGCGCCCACTGATTTCGCTGAAAACGGGACCCAACGCACCACTCTCCTCACCTACTTCAATTAAAGAGATGGCAAAATCATTGTAAAGCGGGCTAGTGCGCAACGCTGCGGTGAGTGTGTCCCCCTTTTTAACGCGCTCTTTAGCAGCGGTTAGCCCCTGACGTAGTTTTTGATTTTTAACACTACCTAGCGCCATTTCAAGACAGCGATTAATGAGGATTCCCGACTCAAGCATCATGGCAATGGCCGTATTGAATCGAATGCGTTCAATCAGAATAAACAATTTATCTAAAACCGGCAGTCGGGTAATGATACTGTCTAAGTAAGCACGGCCCACGGGGTTTTTGGTCGCGGACACAATTGCTGCAATAATCGCAATAATGCCGAGCAATAAAAACCATTGGTATTTTATCATCCAGTCGCTTAGCTCAAGCAACGCGGCGGTATAAAAAGGGATTTCCGGCATTCCTTCAAACAGGCCACTCATTTGTGGAACAATATAATTAAATACAAACACAACACACAGAATACAAACGCTAAAAATAACCGCCGGGTAGATCAATGCTTGAGTGATTTTACTTTTCAGCTCAGACTGAAATTTGATATCTTCTGACAGCCGTGCAAAAACACGTGGCAAGGTACCACTGGCTTCACCAAGCTTAACCAAATTTATGTATAAGGGATTGAAGATTTCTTCAGTGGCCATGGCGTCTGATAGGCTCTCACCGCGGCGGATAGCATCATGCAGATTAGCAACCAACTTAGCCTGCGGCGCACTGGTAGAATTGCGCCTAATAATACCGAGCCCTCGGTCGATGGTGACGCCTGAATTCAGTAGCAGTGACAACTCACCGGTGAGGTATTCAATTTCTTTAGCGCTCACCCGACGACGCGTCAGAAGTTGAATGCTGCCTGAGACAACCCCATCTTCTGTGATTTCAACAACCATGAGTTGCTTATCTTGCAATTGCTTCTTGGCAATCTCTAGGGACAAGGTCTCTATTTGACCGTCGGCATTACCACCATTGGCGTCATAGGCGCGGTAGGTAAAGGTGGCCATATCAACCGCACACTCTGAACACTTCATCTACTGTAGTTAGACCCTGCATGGCTTTGAGCAGGCCGTCCTCGAGTAGATCTCGCCCACCATTATCTCGATTATAGGCCTTGGCATTGGCCAAAAATTGATCGTCTTTGGCGATAGTTTTTAAATGTTCATCGCAGGCTAAGTATTCTAGTACCGCAATACGGCCTGTAAATCCTGTTTGAGAACACTGGTCACAGCCCTTGCACTGTTGTAAGTTTATCGAGGATAACTCGAAACGCTTTGCCAATTCGGACAGCCCGTATTGAGTAATTAACGCCTGTGAATTTTCAGCCGGCTGCGCACAGTGCACGCACAGCTTGCGCACCAACCGCTGCGCGATAATTGAAATAAGCGCAGCATTCAATAAGAACTCTTCCACACCCAGATCAAGCAGCCGAGTGAACGCACTGGCGGCATCGTTTGTGTGCACAGTACTAAACACTAAGTGCCCAGTTAGCGCGGCTTGCATAGCAATTTGGCAGGTTTCTTTATCACGGATTTCACCGACCATTATGACATCAGGATCTTGACGAACTACGCTGCGCAACCCCGCGCTGAAATCAAAGCCAATATCAGGATTCACATGAACTTGGTTCAGCCCTGGCAATTGATATTCGATGGGGTCTTCCAAAGTAACAATTTTCACATCGTCGCTGTTGATGTCATTAAGAAAGGAATACAAGGTAGTCGTCTTACCACTACCTGTGGGGCCTGTTAGCAAGATAACGCCGGAGGTACGACCAAGGTCCCGCTTAATAGCCGCAAAGGTGTCTGCGGATAAACCCAACGTACTCAGATCATACTTTAGGGTGTCTTTGCGTAAAAATCGCATGACCATACTCTCACCCTGATTTACCGGCAACGAAGACACGCGTATATCCAGATCAATGTTTGATATACGCATTTCAATCTTGCCATCTTGTGGCCGTCTCTTTTCCGCAATGTCCATTCCAGAGAGTATTTTGAGTCGAGAGATTACTGGCAGCTGCAATCTATGGGGAAGCGTTTCAATGTCCTGTAAGACGCCGTCGATTCTAAAGCGTACCCGGTAACGATTTGCCTTTGGCTCTACGTGCATATCCGAGGCCTGCATGCGCAGTGCCCGAGTTATGAGAGAATTGAGCAGGTTAACTGTGGGCGCCTCGCTCGCCATTTCGCGCAGCCGCTCTTCTTCAACGTCCGAGAGCGCGCCGTTTGAAACCGTAGTATCTACGCTTGCATCACTGGCCTTCATGCTCAGCAAACCAAAATCTGTCTCACTGGCAATAACGTAGGTGAAGTCGATCTGCTCATGATTCAGATACTGTAATACATTCCAATCAAGAGGCGCAAAAGTCACAAACTGTAACGGCAATGCCGGATCAAAATGGTAGAGCAGCCAACCTTTGTCGAGAAAAAAGTCAAACGGGACCAAAGGGTGTTCGGCTGGGGGTACCCAAGCGTCGCGATCATCGACACTTAAAATGGACGATTCAGTGATTTGCGCGTAAATCGAAGGCAGAAGCTCCTCGGAAAAACTACCAATATTAAGCAAGATTTTTTCCAGTGAACCGCCTGCACGTGACTGATAGGATTTGGCTTTTTCCAGATCCTCTTCACTAACATTGTGGTCAGCAAGGGTGGCTTCGATGTCCATTATTGATGGATTACATCAGCAGCATCGTCTTCGCCGCCGGGTTGGCCATCTTTCCCAAAACTCATCAATAAAAAAGGCGCCCCATCGGGGCCAGGTGATTGGTACTGATAGCTATTTCCCCAAGGATCAGCTGGCACACTTTTGGGTAGATAAGGCCCATCCCAACCCTGCTCGGCTGAGATGCGAAGGTTGTCGAGGTTTTTGGGGTAATCGCCCATGTCTAAACGATAGGTATCTAATGATGTTTCAAGCATTTGCATCTGTGCTTTTGCGGTTTTAATTTTGGTTGAATCCACCTTGGAGAACATTGTCGGGGCAACCAAGGACATTAGCAATCCCATAATAACCACCACAATCAACAGTTCTATAATAGTAAAACCAGGTTGCTTTGCATGATTTTGCATTCTCGATACCTCTCATTTTAGCACTATCATCGCGCTAATATTTTCGCATGTCTCAACCACTAAACCTACAACTAAAATTTACCGCCTTACGTGTAGCAGAGCTGTATGGACTTCCCAGGGTTTGCTAGACAGCTAATAGCATTAAACTGTAACTCTACTGAATTTTTTATGACCAGCAAGCGGTACACAGAAGAATTCAAAATCGAAGCGGTTAAGCAAGTCACCGAACGAGGCTATTCCGTAGCTGAGGGCGCTGAACGGCTAGACACAACCACCCTCGGCCTGAACGCCTGGATGAAGCGTTACGGAGAACCTAATCCAAGTCAGGTGTAATCACCCCATTTTTAACCGCCCGTTTGAGTAGAGGGTTATCCTGCCTGTAGCAGCTGGGTTGGAGGCATTCCTCCGATCGCCGTATCCGGCCGTTCGTTCCAAAACTCCAGCGTTTGTGAGTCTGCGTTTTAGCAGCCAGTCAGCAACCAAGGCGTTCTCGCCATCGAGCATAGCCTG
>DNHK01000069.1 GCA_003485905.1 Gammaproteobacteria bacterium
TCGCAAGATTTATAGATTCACTTTTGTAACCAACAGACTACAAGCACGACCTGAATATTGAGCTACAGCAGTGTCTGCCAAGCGAATTCTACCGAGTTTCTAAATTTCTGCACCTGATCGCACGGTACATACGCTGGTTTATTAGTAAGCTTGTAGCGATGCTCAATTGTTAAATAATCTTGATAGATACTCGCGAGATCTAACGCCACATCGTTGGACAAAAACTCACAATCTGCAGCCGCTAGCAGCAGACTCGGTGTTGTATGTTCCCCAAGCAGATCCGGATAATCATTTGCACACACTAACACCGCTGCTTGCGCGATAAACTCAATATCTACCAGTCCGCCAGAACCTTGTTTTAGATCAAATAGTTCGTCAGAAGATTTGTCATGTTCTTTTCTCATGCGCTTACGCATATCGATCATGTGTTGCAATACCTCAGGCTTGGTTCTCGGAAGCGTTAATGCCTCGTTACGAATTTCAGTAATTCTTTTACGAAGCTTGTCATCGCCAATCGCAACTCGTGAACGGGCCAACGCGTGATGCTCCCAAAGCTGAGCCTTTTCCATTTGATACTTGCGAAAGCTTTTTACCGTCGTGACCAACAATCCAGACTGACCACTTGGCCTCAAGCGCATATCAATCTCATACAACCTACCCGCAGACGTTGTCGTGGTAAGTAAAAAAACGAGCTTTTGGCACAGCTTTGCAAAATAAACCTCAGCGGCTACCGATTGCTGACCATCTTCAACATTTGCTTCGGTAATATCCAATACACGCAGCTCATCATATATTAAGACGATGTCTAGATCGGAACCATAGCCCAACTCTCGGCTTCCGAGTTTACCGTACGCAAGCACACCAATTGGCAAGCTCTCACCACTCGCACACGCTGATCCCAGATCACTGTGCAGCAGCATTTGCGACATCTCAAGCGCAACTTCAAGCGCAGTATCAGCCTGTAATGACAGTGCACTACCTGCCTCGACTACGTTTAGCCTTCCTGCCAAGAACCCCGCAGCTACTCGTAGAGTCCTAGAATGATGCGCCTCTCTCAAGGCATCCAGTGCTCGCTCAAGATCACTCTCTGCTAGTAAATCGACTGCTTTTTCAAAACGAGCCTTTAAGTACTCGCGATCCTGCAGCTCAACCATATCCATTGGAACCAACAAACTATCTAGAATTGCTGGATAATTTGCCACCCAACGTGCCGCCCATTCACTTTGTGCTAGCAGTTGAATTAGCTGCTTTAAAGCATCTGGGTTTTCGCAAAGAAGGGCAACGTAGGTCGAGCGAGCTGCAATTCGTTCAAGCAAACCAATAAATCGTCGTAAGGTAGTTTCTGGGTGACTCGTGCGCGCAATTTCAGTCAATGCCTCCGGTATTAAACGATCAACGCGAGCTTGAGCCGTTCCCGTTAGTGGCCGATATAAACGTCCCTCTCGATACCCAAAAATCAACGCAAAAGCATGCTCCGCATCATCAAATCCTTGCCTTTGTAGAAACTCAAGCGCCGTATCTTTCATTCCTTCCGATTTGTTGTCAGTCGACTCCCAAAATCGCTGCCAATCGAGTGTCTCTGATTCGAGTTGTTCATCTTCGCCGAATAGATCGTCAAAATAGCCATGAACCAGGTTGGTTACTAAATCCAGCTGCTTAACTAGGCTTGAATAATCTGGAAAGCCCATTGCAACTGCGATAACTAGCTGCACCTCCGGTTTGACAGAAAGAGTATGGGTTTGCTCATCTCGGTATATTTGCAATCGATGTTCTAAGCGGCGTAAAAATAAGTACCCCCTAACCATTTCATCCAAATCCTGATCTGGAACCAATTTTCGTTCTTTTAGCATCGCGATGGCAACGCTAAGATAAGGGGTTCTTAATTCCGCATCGCGCCCAGCATGAACAATTTGAAAGGCCTGAACAAAAAACTCAATCTCTCGTATGCCGCCACGACCCAGCTTTACGTTAAAAGCCTTACCTTTTCTATCAAGTTGTTCAGAAATCATCCGCTTCATTCGACGAATTTCATTGATTGCTCCATAATCAATATATCGTCGAAATACAAATGGCCTCAGTTCATTCAACAATTCCTCGGCAGCTTCCTTATCACCCGCAACCACGCGAGCTTTAACAAGGGCGTATCGCTCCCAATCTCGACCTCTGGTTGTGTAATATCTAATTGTAGCTGGCATAGAAAGTATCACGGGACCACTACCGCCATAGGGCCTTAGACGCATATCCACTCTAAATACTTGCCCATCGCTGGTTATTTTATGCAAACTGGTGATCAGCGACTGCGACAATCGCTCAAAAAATGTCTGATGAGCCATAGAAGAACCTTCTGCTCCAGTTGAAGGTAACTCTCCATCCTCGGGATACGCAAAAATTAAATCTATATCAGAACTAAAATTTAGTTCTTTGCCGCCCAATTTTCCCAACCCCAATACAAACATCCGCATAGGGTTACCTGCTGAATCCTGCGGCGCCCCTAATTCAATGCACTGGCGTTGCCAAAGGTATTCAAGCGCTTGTTCAAGAACCAATGCTGCGAGCTCACTCATCCCTTGGGTGACTTCTTCTAATGAGGCGACACCGGCCAAGTCGCGGACAGCAAGTATAAATGCGACGGCCCTCC
Source organism: Gammaproteobacteria bacterium (assembly GCA_003485905.1). Lineage (GTDB taxonomy): Bacteria > Pseudomonadota > Gammaproteobacteria > Arenicellales > Arenicellaceae > UBA10349. Next base: position 2,639 of record DNHK01000069.1, read on the forward strand.
GCAATCGTCTTAAGCCGGCACTCATCTCTTCTGTCGAACTAAACTCTCCCACTAACCTTTCAGCCAGATCACTGATAGCGGAGGTATCTAGCTCCAGCCGCAAATAACCCGCCTGAACAATATCAATCACTAGTGACGAGTTTCTTTGACAAGTCTGCGACACAAACACGCTAAGCCCGCAAGCGATTTGAAGTCTCTCTTCATCAAGATCAGATAAACTATTCTGAGCAACCCACTCAGGCCACCAGTGCGCCAACGGCTCAAGCAGTTCTGGTGGCAGCGTAATCTGGGTATTTTCGGAGTTCAATTTAATATCACTAATCAGTTTCTACTTCGAATGCATAAGTTAACAAGAATCTCGCATATTTGTATGCGCTACAATACCGCGCCTTTTGTACTTCACTAATAAAGCTCGTGCCCTTACTAGAACTAAAGAACCTTTCACTCGCGTTTGGAACCCAAATTATCCTGGATAATGCAAATCTGGTTATCAACGAACGAGAGAGAATCGGCTTTGTGGGCAGAAACGGTACTGGCAAAACCACTTTAATGAAGGTGCTTGCCGGTAACGTAGTTCCGGATGACGGCAAAATACACGGTCAAAGCCGAATCAATATTGCCCTAATGCCTCAAGAAATACCCGAGTACTCTGATCTCAACATTGCAACGGTAATTACGCTTGGGGAACCCAAGGCTGGGCCACAGTTAATTGCACAGCTTGCAGGTGAAGAATATGAAGAATCTAGTGAATTGTGGGAGCTCAGCACCCGCGTCAAAAAATTGCTTTCAAGTTTTAATCTTGATGGCGAACTATCCTTCGAGGAACTTTCAGGCGGTTTGAAACGGCGTGTACTACTGGCGCGCGCACTGGCGACCGACCCTGCAATTCTTCTGTTGGACGAACCGACCAACCATTTGGACATAGGTACTATCGAATGGCTAGAAAAAATGGTTCTGAGCCTAAACCTTGCCGTTATAACTATCTCACACGATCGTGCCTTTATTGATCGTATTTGTGATCGAATAGTAGAACTTGATCGCGGATCATTGTCATCCTGGCCAGGAAACTATGAACAGTATTTGATCGCTAAAGCTAAGGCACTTGCAGAAGAAGAATCCAGCAATAAAGCCTTCGATAAACGATTGTCAGAAGAAGAAAAGTGGATTCGGCAAGGCATTAAGGCTCGTCGTACAAGAAACGAAGGGCGCGTACGTGCACTTAAACGTATGCGTAATGAGCGCCAGCAGCGTAAAGAACTCGCCGGCAAAGCAAACTTCTCGGCTAATGAAGTGCTGTCTTCTGGAAAACTTGTCTGGGAAGCCAATGACCTTAGTTTTTCATGGGACAAAAATACTGCGAACGTGAATGAGCCGGAGAGTGAGTACGTGTTTCAGTCTTTCTCTACACTAATCATGCGTGGTGATAAAATCGGTATCATCGGACCAAATGGTTGCGGCAAGTCCACGTTGATAAAACTTATACTGGGCCAGCTCACACCAAGCTCCGGTACCATGCGCTCAGGCACCCGTCTAGACATTGCCACTCTGGACCAACACCGTACAGATATCAACGACAACAAAAGCGTTCTCGACAATGTCTCAGGCGGTAGGGACCAGATTACAATCAATGGCAAAGACAAACACATCGTGTCGTATATGCAGGATTTCCTGTTCACACCGGAGCGATCCCGGGGGCCAGCCGGGGTTCTATCTGGGGGCGAGAGAAACCGTTTAATGCTTGCCAAATTGTTTAGCAAACCCGCTAATCTAATAATTCTTGATGAACCAACTAATGATCTGGATA
>DNHK01000380.1 GCA_003485905.1 Gammaproteobacteria bacterium
GGAAACTAAAATGTCAAAAATACTCATTCTGCCTGGCGACGGCATAGGGATAGAAATTGTAGCTCAAGCCGTTAAAGTCATTGATTCATTAAATAGGAATCATTCAATGGGGATGACTCTTGTTAATGGTCTCCTTGGGGGTGCAGCTTATGATGAAACAGGTTCGCCTTTTCCTGATGAGACGATTAGGATTGCAAAAGAGTGTGACTCAATTTTGCTAGGAGCTGTTGGGGGTCCTAAATGGGAGTCACTCGAAAGAAGCTTAAGGCCAGAAAGAGGTTTATTGGGCATACGTTCTGAGCTTGAGCTTTTTTCAAATCTAAGGCCAGCAATCCTATATCCACAACTAGCTTCTGCATCAAGCCTTAAAAAAGAGATTGTATCCGGTCTTGACTTAATGATTGTTCGCGAGCTTGTTGGAGGCATCTATTTTGGACAGCCAAGAGGAGTTGAAATCAAAAATGGTGAGCGCTTTGGAGTTAATTCTGCGACCTATTATGAATCTGAGATTGCAAGAATTGGACATTCTGCCTTTCAGATAGCCCAAAAGAGGGAGGGCCGAGTTTGTTCTGTCGATAAAGCAAATGTGCTTGAGGCTACTGAGTTATGGCGTAAGGTCGTTACAGAGACGTCGGTTCATTATCCTTCAGTTGAGCTGACTCATATGTATGTTGATAATGCTGCTATGCAGCTGGTGCGTGATCCAAAACAGTTTGACGTATTGGTCACAGGAAATATGTTTGGTGATATTTTGTCTGACTGTGCGGCCATGTTAACAGGATCAATCGGTATGTTGCCGTCTGCATCTTTAGATAAGGATGGGCGCGGAATGTACGAGCCTGTACATGGCACAGCTCCGGATATTACGGGTCAAGGTATCGCCAATCCGTTGGCGACTATTCTATCCGTAGCAATGATGGTGCGTTATTCGCTAGACGAAGGAGGCTGGGCAGACCAAATCGAGGCTGCTGTCTCAGCTGTGCTCGAACAAGGTCTGCGAACTGCGGATATTTATACTGACGGTACCACCAAGGTATCAACTTCCGAGATGGGTGCAGCTGTAGTCAGTGCGTTGAGTCAGTAAGACTCAGGCTAGAAATTATGCGAACTGAAATATGCCGATTGAGCTCAATGTAAATGTATATATTTAAATGAGTTAAATGAGCGAAAGCCTACAAGAGTTTGATCGGCATCACGTTTGGCACCCGTATTCCAGTGCAAAGCCATTATTCCCCAATTTAGTGGTGCAATCGGCTCATGGGGTGAGACTTAAGCTCGAGGATGGCCGCGAGTTAGTCGATGGCATGGCATCTTGGTGGTCAGCTTTGCATGGCTACAACCACCCACAATTGAATAAGGCCGCTACCGATCAATTGGCTGATATGAGTCACGTGATGTTCGGTGGATTGACGCACCAACCAGCGGTTACTTTGTGTGAAAATTTGCTCAAATTCGCTCCGGCCATGCAGCACGTATTCCTGGCAGATTCTGGGTCAGTTTCGGTCGAAGTTGCATTAAAAATGGCGCTTCAATATCAGCATTCGATTGGTCGCTCAAAAAAGACCAAGATTGCCGCTCTTAGAGGCGGATATCACGGTGACACTTTAGGGGCGATGTCGGTGTGTGATCCTGATACTGGTATGCATCGGCTATTTGCAAATTATGTGCCTGAGCAATTGTTCATAGAGCGGCCATCAATTCGTTATGGGGACGTCTGGAATAAACAGGCTCTTAAACATGTCCGTGCAGTTTTCGAGGCAAATAAAAATGAACTCGCCGCGATTATTCTGGAACCCATCGTACAAGGTGCCGGCGGCATGTGGTTTTATGCGAAACAGTATGTGCAAGGGGTACGTGAGCTCTGCGATGAGTTTCAGGTATTGTTGATAGCGGATGAAATAGCAACCGCATTTGGGCGTACAGGGCACTGGTTGGCTTGTGATGACGCTGGTGTTACACCAGATATCTTATGTGTTGGAAAAGCAATGACAGGCGGTTATATGAGCTTGGCTGCCACCATGACGACCTCGAGTGTTGCAGAAGCTATTGCTGATAGTGAGCATTCAGCTTTAATGCATGGTCCAACGTTTATGGCCAACCCACTGGCTTGTGCGGTTGCCAACGCCAATATTGATTTATTGAAACAGAACAATTGGCAGGCACAGGTGACATTAATTAACTCTTTATTGGTAAACGAGTTGGAGGAGGCGAGAAATTTTGCGGGGGTCATCGACGTAAGGACGCACGGGGCGATTGGTGTGATCGAAACTTTGCATGCGGTTGATATGCAAGCTGTGCAGAATATCTGTCTGGAAGAGGGTGTGTGGCTGAGGCCTTTCGGTCGATTGATTTACACAATGCCGCCGTTTATCACCGAAGCGCCTGATCTTGTTAAGGTGACTAGCACAATGAAGCGAATCGCAAAATCGTCGGTTTGATAGGGGATTATTTTTACGGTCGCTTTTTCTTTTTTTGAGCTTTTAGCGCTATTTCCCAAGATTTTTGTGCCCAAGCAGCGGCGACTTCTGGGTCATCGTAGATTTCTTCTGGTGCGTGGTAATAAGACATTGTTATTGTCTTGCCATTCTTATTGTACTCAAAGGCGGTGAGGCCCAGAGCCTCATAATCTGCCCGGATTGTATCGTCAACTTTTAAATACAATTGATCGTCCGCGACCAGCCCAAACATGATGCCATCATAGTACAGGCCGTGGCCTCCAAACATGTGACGTACATTGGTTTGACCAAACTCAGCAAATACTTCGCTAAGATACTCGACAAATTCACTCATGTAACATTCGCCTAATCTATATCACCCGATTCCAATTTGTGCCCTCGGTCTTTTTTAGCTTCCAGGTAGCGGCGATTGGTCTCGGTGACGCCGGTAACATGCTTAGCCGATACAAATTGATCAAGCCCTGCAGCATGTAAGGCCGATATTTTTTTCGGATTGTTGGTTAATAATTGAAACGGTTTGTTTCCGAGAAAATACATTATCAGTGAAGCTGCATCACTAAAGTCTCGCGAATCTGCTGGCAACCCGAGCGATTCATTAGCTTGATAGGTATCTTCGCCTTCATCTTGTAGAAGGTATGTTGCTGCTTTTGCCCAAAGCCCTATGCCACGGCCTTCATGCCCGGCCATATACACCAACATGCCGCCATCCGGGTGCGTTGATATTCTTTCCGCCGCATACTCCAGCTGGGGGCCGCATTCGCAGCGCTCGGACCCAAACACGTCCCCAGTTAAACAGTTTGAATGGACACGTACCATCGGATTGGCTGATGTAAATGGTGTACCAAATACGAGTACGCTATTCACCGCCATTGCTGTTGCCATGGATGCGAAGCGGCCTGGGTCGCCCCTGTCTCTAAGATCATCGGCCAGTTGTAATACATCACTTAGCTCTTCAGCACGCACGGTGGCATACCACTGTGCTGTTGTTTCTACTTGACCCAAATGAATGGGCATAGGTATTGGGCCCAATATGTTGATGTGCACGCTATCGGACGGTATTTGGTCGCTGATTTCTACTACCTGACCCGCGTTATCAATACGGATGAGCTTGCCTTGCTCGACAAGCCTTGTGCGTATATTTGAATCAAGATAAGTAAACATATGTTTAGCTGTTACCTGTTGGGTTTAGCCAAGCTTAATCTCAACAAGTCTATAGCTGAATATATGCTGGGTAAATAAAAAAGGCCGACGCATATAGCTAGTCGGCCTTCTAAAGAGCTTGCTTGTAAAGGCCTAATTAGCCCAGAGCATTCACCACAGCTTGGTGTTCGGCTCTCAGTGACTCCGGAATCCGTGAACCATAAGAATCAAAGTATTCGCCCACTTCTGACACTTCTTGCTTCCAACCTTCTGAATCTATGGCTAACAGTTCATTCATGGTGTCGCTATCCACGTCAATTCCATTGGTATCAATATCTTCGGCACGTGGTAGGTAGCCAATTGGAGTTTCGACAGCTTCTGCAAGGCCTTCGACCCGATCGATCATCCATAAAAGTACGCGCATGTTTTCGCCAAAGCCAGGCCATAGGAAATTGTCATCGTCGTCTTGGCGGAACCAGTTAACGTGAAAGATTTTAGGCATGTTTTCAGAGCCTTCGCCAACCTTGAGCCAATGTGCCCAGTAGTCAGCAAAGTTATAACCGCAGAATGGCTTCATTGCCATTGGGTCCCGGCGCACAATACCTACTTGTCCGGTAGCAGCGGCCGTAGTTTCAGAAGCAACCCCGGCGCCAACGAATACACCATGTGCCCATGATTTAGCTTCGTATACCAATGGAGCTAATTTGCGACGTCGGCCACCAAACACAATTGCAGAGATCGGTACGCCTTCCGCTGCATCTGCTAGTGATGAATAGCATGGGTTTTTATCAGCGGCAACGGTAAAACGTGAATTTGGATGAGCGGCTGGACCACTATCAGCAGTGACTTTATTACCTAGCCAGTCAATTACGGGTTCACCAACTTTTTTGTCTTCCCACCAAGGTATATTGTCCTCAGTCAGAGCAACATTAGTAAATATAGTGTCGCTTTTAATCGTATCGAAAGCGTTTTTATTGCTTTTTGCATTAGTGCCCGGAACCACACCGAATAATCCGGCTTCCGGATTGATAGCACGTAACTGGCCAGAAGAGTCTCTATGCAGCCAGGCAATGTCATCGCCCAGAGTCCAGACTTTCCATCCTGGGTACTGCTCTGGCGGAATCAACATCGCTAAATTGGTTTTCCCACAAGCAGAAGGAAATGCAGCGGCAATATAATGTGTATCGCCTTGTGGACTTTCAAGTCCGACAATAAGCATATGCTCTGCCAGCCAACCTTCCGTGCGTGCCTGATAACTGGCAATACGCAATGCGTGGCATTTTTTACCGAGTAGTGCATTTCCACCATACCCTGAGCCATAGCTCATGATGCTTAGCTCTTCTGGAAAGTGCATGATAAAGCGACGATCAGGGTCAAGCTCACCAGTAGAATGTAAGCCTCGAATAAACGTACCTTCAACTTCGATTCGTTTTAAAGCATCCGATCCCATGCGGGTCATCAACTTCATGTTTGCTACCACATAAGCGCTATCGGTAATTTCGACACCGAGCCGTGAATACTTTGAATCAATTGGGCCCATGCAGTACGGGACGACATAAAGGGTACGACCTTTCATGCATCCGTCAAAAAAGGCATTCATTTTCGCCTTGGCGTCATCCGGTGCCATCCAGTTATTATTCGGCCCAGCATCTTCTTCGTTGCTGGAGCAAACATAGGTAAGGTTTTCTACACGCGCCACATCGCTTGGATCTGATCGATGTAAAAAACAGTTTGGATAAGCTTCTTGATTGAGCTCAAGCAAGGTTCCATCGGCTTGCATTTGGTCGATCAACGATTGGTATTCTTCATCGCTGCCGGTACACCATACGATGCTATCTGGTGAGGTTTGTTCGGCAACCGAGTTAACCCATTGTGCCAGTTCAGTGTTGGTGGTGCTCATGCGTAGTGTCGCTCCGCTTTTGTTGTCCCAGTATGAGGGCGCGAGTGAAAAAACCGTATTATAGTCATCCTTCACGAGATGTCACCCGCTGATGTCAATTGGTCTTACAATCCTTGTGTTGATTCCCGGTGCAGCCGGCTATAGCATTGATACATTCAGTTAAAACTTGGGTTCGGTACTTAATTTACCAGCTCTTTAGGTTCGACACTTTCGTCGGCAAGCTTCGCCACATCAATTGTCTTTAATCCAGCCAATGCTTGTTTAGCAATCATGAACTCTTTGACTCGGTTAACGCAATCAGCAGCTATCAGACGACCTCCCTTTAAATACCAGGCAACAAAGGAACGTGAGTTTTCTATATCACCACGAATGATTACTTGGTCATAACCTTGGTTTAGTCCGGCAATTTGCAACTTAAGATCGAATTGATCTGACCAAAACCACGGCAGGGCAGAATATGCTTTCTTGGTGCCGCACATGCTGGCCGCGGCAGACTTAGCCTGTTCACTGGCATTAGGCACAGATTCAAGTCGAATATTGCGCCCAAGTAATTGGTTGGGGTGGTTGGTGCAATCTCCAGCGGCGACAATATTGGGGTCGTTGGTCTCTGCAAATTCGTTGACCAGTATTCCGTTATCGATCGCCAGTCCGGCCACTTCTGCCAACTCGGTATTAGGGATTACTCCTATTCCGATAATGACTAAGTCCGCGTTAACCTGCTCGCCAGTATTGCAAACGACAGCTTTAACTCGTTCGGCACCAACTATTTCTGATGCCATGACTCCTGTTTTTATTACTACGCCTTCTTCACTATGTACACGGCTATAAAATGCCCCCACTTCGGGGGCAGTAACTCTTTCTAGCACTCTCTCCATGGTTTCAAGCACTGTAACTTGCATCCCGGTTTTGCGCAGCAAAGCGGCCGTTTCTAGCCCGATATAACCTCCGCCAATAATGACGGCCATACCATTTTTTTTAATATCGGCTTTAATCGCGTTGCCATCAGCAATATCGCGTAAATAATGTACTCCTTTAAGTTTGGTACCGTCGATGGGTAGCTGACGTACCCGAGAGCCTGTGCAAAGTGCAAGCTTGTTGTACGCCAGAGATTCACCCGTCGACAAGGTGACAAGTTGTGCGTTACGGTCGATCTTATCGACGTGAGCCTCAAGCATAAACTCGATGTTCGCTTTATCGTAGAATGCCGCAGCGCGAATCAATAATGATTCTGCATCTTTTTCACCACTCAAATAGGCCTTGGATAGAGGTGGCCGATGGTATGGTAGATAAGCTTCGTTACTTATTATTAGTATTCGACCCTGCCAACCTTCTTGTCGTAGACTGGGTGCTAACTGGGCGGCTGCATGGCTGCCACCGACAATGATTGCAGTGCTGTTGGAATCCATGATATTAGATATGTTGCGAAAAAATGGTCGGTGAACCTATCAGTTAAAGTTTGACTCAGCAATAGCACTAACTATAGCTAATCCTTATGTAACTTCGTTGACTTGTAAGTAATTTTCATGACGTGAGGAGTTTATTGGATATGGAAATAATGAGAGGACTGGATGGCGCATAGAAGTTTTATTGCCGGAGTTAAAAAAATTTTACTGGCGTTACTGGCCGCTATTATTTTGTCTTGCCTGAGTTTGCTAGTCACTGGCAATGAGTATATTTTCACTGCTATTTCGCGCACCTACCTGGATGGTCACGATACCGCAAATATTAACGACCATCGGGCATTTGAGAACCGGATCATCGAAGCATCACAATCTCAACCATGGCCAATTCATCAGAATTTCGCCGCGGAGTCTTTGCCGGTAGAACTTGGTGAATATTTAGATAAGTATCAAGCCGCAGCATTTTTGGTTATTCACCAAGGTCAGATACTGCGGGAGCAGTACTTCCTTGATTACAGCGAGTCCAGCAACACCAATTCTTTTTCCATGGCGAAAACCGTTTTAACTTTGTTGTTGGGAATTGCCATAGACGACGGATTGATTAGCGGATTAGATCAAAAGTTGGTCGATTTTCTTCCGGAATTTGCCGACGATGAGTACGGGAGATTGGCGACAGTGGGGAGCTTATCGTCGATGACTTCTGGTTATGATTGGGAGGAGGACTACTATAGTCCGTTCAGCCCGACGGTAGAATTATTATACGGTGACGATGTTAGCGAGTTTGTTTTGGGCGGGCATTTCAGTAAGCCTGAAGGAGCAGAATACTACTATTCAAGTGCGGGGACACAGTTGTTGGCGGTATTGATAACTCGAGCGATCAAGCTGCAGAATCCCAGTGCAACCCTAAGCAGTTATCTTAGTAAAAAGCTTTGGCAACCCCTAGGCATGAATAGTGACGGGCGATGGCATCTTGATGATAGCGGAATGGAGTTAGCGTTCTGCTGTTTAAACTCCAATGCCCGAAATTACGCTAAGCTTGGCCAGTTGATGCTGCAAGACGGTCAGTGGCTGGGTGAGCAATTGGTGCCAATAGAGCATATAAATTTGATGCGCACGCCTAACATGGTCAGTCATTATGGGTATTCAAATTGGATAAATGAAGATAACAACCCACCATTTTATTCGTTTAACGGGCATCTTGGTCAATACATAATTATTGTTCCCGAGCACGAACTTATTATTGTGCGTTTGGGCGAAATTCGGCAACCTCGGCAGCGTGCGATGCGCACCGAGCTACCTTTTTATATTGAGCAGGTGTTACCGTTACTAAACGAAACCGTGCGGCCAACGTAAGCTTTATAGTCCTTTAAATATAGTCTCCTAGTTACAGCCTCTCGTGTCATCACGACTAACATTTCTTCGAGGAAAACAAATGCTAGCAATAAAATCACCATTATCTAGAAATCTTTGCAAGAGCGTATTTGGAGTTTTGTGGCTTTGTTGCGGCCATATCGTGTCCGCCGCTGATGAATTGCCCGCAGCACATCAACGGCTTGTTAGCGAATTTGTCCATAGTTACCACTCATCTACTCCGATATCACCTATTCCAGCAGGAAGCTTGACCGAGCAACAGGCCTATCAAATCGCCAATAATTATGTAGACGAGTTAACAGTTACAGAAGGGCCAATAGGTGGCTATAAAATTGGTACCTTTGAAGCTGGCACGTATGACAATGGCCCAGTTGATGGCTGGTCTGGGCCCATTACAGCTATATTGTTTGCCAGTGGCTTATATCCAAGTGGTCACCACGTTTCCGTTAACTGCTGCAATTTTAGTTTTGTAGAGTCTGATTTTGCAGCTGAAGTCGGCAGTGGCACGATAAATGAAGCTGCAACAGATCTTGAGATTCTCGCAGCGCTAAAGGGATTTCGTCCATTTATCGAAATGCCAGACATATTAACTACGGCGAGTGGGGGATCGAAATTTTCTGGAGTCGCAACTAATTATAATTCTAGAAGGGGTATTCTGGGCGAGCTTATTTCGGTACCTGCGACGCAGGCTGGGTTGGAGCGGCTCAACTCCTTTACATATGACATGACTAATGAGCATGATGAGGTGTTGGGTAAGGGCAGTATTAAAGACGCTTACGAGCCGATCTATCGCGTTCGCGCACTCAGGGACCGGCTTTTGGAGCGGGGTCGCCGCCTGCAAACAGGGGACATATTATCACTGGGCGATATGGGTACCATTCGTCCACTAAAGCCGGGTGGCATTATGCTTGAACTGCCACGTTTCGAGGGGAATATTGGGACGGTTACTTACTACGGTCTTGATGCTAATGGTCCCGCAAGTGTTAGTGTGCACATAGACCGGTAGCATCTTAGGTCGGCATAAATACTACGTAAATATAAAGATCTATACTCGAATTTGAAGGGTGGAATTATGAACGATCAGCGTGTTGATTCATTGAATTGGAGGCCGGGGCTATCTGCTTTGCTCGGCTTAATACCGATGTTGTGTTGTGTGCCGCTTTGGGCGCAGTCGCAAGCGACTTATGTGCCGATGGATCCAATACCAGATGTTATCGAAGAACTCCCCGACCCTTGCGATAATCCAACTACAAGAGCTTGGGGTCCAGACGATCAACGCGGTAATTTAAATTATCTTACGGCTGATCGAGTTCGCGAGAATCTTGGTCTAATCCGAGAGGGTAAAGTTTACAATCTTGCCCATCTTCTGGAGCCGGGCCAAATGGGTTTCTCTGCGTTTCTCGATTTTAAGGGCAACCTGGGGCAGTGGCCAGGCGTAAGTGCAAGCAATACGATTTCGAATAACGAAGAGACGTTAGGCAATAGTACTTACAATCCAAATCGGGCCGGAGTTATGCAGTTTGAGATAGGCACTCAGCTGGACGGTTTTAATCACTTCACTCAAAGCGGCATAACCTACAACTGCTTTGATACAAGGGACCCTAAAAATCATCTGCTAGCAGAAGGTGACCCAGGTGATTTACCCAAAGGGAATCCGGGTGACGATTATGTGTTTCGTGGGCACAGCAAAATGGGGGTTGAGAATGTTGGAACTATTATTGCTCGCGGTATATTGATCGATGTCGCTGGGCTTCTTCATGAAGGTGAAATTGCAGCCGGCCGTGATCCGGCGGACTTCCCGCAGCCAGAGTATGAATTTACCCCCGAAGAGCTGGAGCGTGCTTTGTTGCGGCAGGGCCTTACGATCGATGATATTAAGCCCGGCGACGCAATACTGGTTCGTACCGGTTGGGCAGGACGATTCTGGACGTCCAACCCCGCTGCCCCTCGGAACGAACGCTTAAAATACCTAAATAATGGTCAGGACGAAAAATTTCTTCCTGGGGGCCCTGGCTTGGATTCCCGGGCAATTCAGTGGACTCTAAATAGACACCCGGTTCTTGTAGCAGCCGATGCGAAAAGTATCGAAATATCGAACCCCCACAAGGAGTCCGAGCGATTCCGTCGACCGGGCCATCTTAGTTGGCTAAACAGTGGTATTTATATGATGGAGGATGTCGATTTGGAGGAATGGGCAGCAGATTGCGAGCTTCTGGTAGGGGACAATGCAGATGTCATTTCCTCAGACGAATCGTGTTACGTGGCGACCCTGATCATTCAGACGATTCCAATTCGAGGCTCAGGTGGATCGACCGTCGCGCCCATCGCAGTCCGTTAGGTCGCAAATCGGGGGGTGATGGCGTATCGCTTTAGGTGGGCTACTACGGGAATAGCGGTCGAGTAACCATTTTATGAACGCTCAAACTACTCGTCGAGCGCACAACCATATACTTCGACCGTCGTCCCAGGTCGATAGCGCCAGACATGGTAAGCGTCAGCGGTTACGGGCTCGGTGAAAACCGATGGGTCGGTAGAGGTGAAGCTATAGGTTAGCGTGCCTGCAGCACGGTCGAGTTCAAATCGTTCGACGATCTTCATTGCCTCACTCTGCGGTGCCGCGACGATTCCGTAAACTTTGAACCATGGCCAGTTCAACCTCGTTGTTGTGACGATCAAGGTGTCGCCCTCCCAGTGTCCGATTGAGTAACCGAGGGGCGAGTGCGGTTGTTCCTCGGCAATTGCGTCCTCGTTCATATGAATTGTTCGGACGTTATCATCCGACTCAATACGGACTTCAATATCGCCACTGGCAAGTTGGACGAAACCAACCGGGTGCGGACCGATATATGTCATAGCTTCTGGCATGCCGGGCGATACGCAACGCACTACAGGATCATCGACAAGTGGGTCGAAAGCATCGAGCACGGCCCGTGCTTCGTTGGTTAGCGGTGGATTGGCAGAGTAGGCGGGCGTATTCGAGTGTACGGTAGTCCAGGCGCGAAAGATGTCGTCAATGGGTGCAATATATTCGTCAGCGGTGCCGCGAACAGCCGCACTGTTTCCAATGATATTTTCACTCCAACGAGGCTCTCCGGTCATGTGCGTTAGCACTTCACGACCATCGGCGAGCAAGACGTTGGTGGCAAGCAGCGCTGTACGACGCGTGGAAGGCGAGCCTGCTACGCGCACGATTTGACCAGCTTCTATAAGGTCGCGCGAAACACCAGAACGATCGAGGCTGTTGACGTCATGCCCTTCCATCTCCCAAATTTCTTCTTCGCCTTCGTCGTTAAGTACGCGAAGCTGCATGCGTACGTGCGGATTGCGCCACTGCACCCGGACGAGTTCCCCGACCAGTTCAATAGTGACGTCGGTGTTGAATTCATAGGTGGAATGGTGCGCGAACACACTAGCGGAAAGAAATAACGCTAGTAACGCAAAGCTTATTCGACTCATTGTGCTGCCCTCTTTCTGGTTGTTAGCTGAAAGCTAATTCCTATGTGTCCTGCACGCAGGCGAATAAAACATCCTACACCTAACCAATAGCAAAAACACGAGTGAGAACCTAATCATCAAGGTGGCGATAATCGGTCGCGCCTACAATGTTAATTCGCTTTTTCAGGAGCTTGCGTAGCCCACTGATTTTCCACGACTAAATGCGCTGGTTATTTGAAAATATAGCTTTTATACTTCTTATAGTCACAATATTGCTCTCTTGGAGACCTGCTATGGCCATTCTGCGAATGTTTATGTTGATCTCGGCCCTGTTGTTTAGCGGGTCGGTTCTTGCTCAACGGTGGGTTCCATTCTCTAGTGTGGAAGACGGTTTTCGCATGATGGCACCGGGTGAATTCGAGATCGAAGAAATCGATTTCGAAACGGAGTACGGCATCATCGTTCCAGCGCGTATTTACAGTCACGAAAACGACACCGGCACGTTTAAGATGACGATAGTTGACTACAGGGACTCACAACGGCTTCACGAGGAACGCCTTGAGGAGAATGGGGGGCTGTATGTAAGCATCTATGGCGAGGTAGATGTGCGCGGCTCAGTTGCCTTTGCGGCCAAAAAGATTCGTGACCGGGCTAGCACGATCGAATACGATGCGTACCATTACATTAGTCGCATTGACGGTCATCAGCTGCAAACTACAAACCCAGATCGCTCGCGCACGTTTGCCGCAATTTATCTTCGCAACAGCCGCTTGTACGTTAGCGAGGCGACGGTTAAGGAAGGTGCCACGCCGCCGGGTATGTTCCAGCAATCCCTGGAGTTTATCGATGAGAACGGCGAACTGGTTCGTTATGGCTCTTTTCGAGAGGTCATAAAAGTTCTTGGTGCGCCGGATGACGGGCCACGTTTTTAGGAGTTAGTAAATGAAACTAAAATCATTTGTTATTACGTTAGTCGCTGCGCAAGCACTCTCATTTGCTGCTTGGGCGCATCACTCGCACGGAGCTTACGCGATGACCGATTATACCGAGATGGAAGGAACCGTAACCGACGTTTACTGGATCAATCCCCATGCCTGGGTTTATCTAGATGTGCTCGGCGAAAACGGAGAAACGGTAAATTGGGCGTTTGAGGCGGCTGGCTCTACTACGCTGGTTCGGGCAGGCATTGACCCAGAAGGGGTCAAAGCGGGCGACAAGATACACGTGAAGTGTCATCCGCTCACTGATGGCTCCAGCGGTTGTTTGCTCGGCTTTGTGACTACCTCGGACGGAGCCACGATCGAGTGGGACTAGACCGAATCTAGCTCGAATCAATGGAAGCAGGCGACTTAGCCGATCGTCGATCGTAAATTTTTACTCAGATACAACTTGCCTCGATCTGGTAGTTTACAGATGCACATTTATACTACGAGGCAAATGACCGTCAATTGTCCAAAGCGGCCATTTGGAATCGAGCTTACCGACTAGTTAGTTACTAATTATGGCGAACTTTTACCCAGACTGGCAGTCATAGGGTTGAACTTCTACACCTTCGATTCTTAGCCAATATTTACTCACGACTACGGGCTCTACAAATACTCCAGGATCAGTGACAGTCATCGTGTAGTTCAAACGTTTCCCGTCTGCTGTAAGGGTAAACTTTTCCACATAGACTGCATCTTCACGGTTTTGAACACCTGTCATGTCAACGTACGGCCAACTGCTCTTCACAGTGGTAACAACCAGAGAGTTGTCTTCCCACTTGCCAAACGAGTGACCCATTACGTCGGCGGTGAGGTCTGCTGCATCTACGGTCTCGCTCATCTTAATCTCGCGTACTGCATCGCCCTCTTCCATGCGAACCGTAATAACCTCACCATTGTCGACCAACTCCATTGGGTATGGTTGTTCCATGATTGTCGGCATTCCCTTGTGTACACACTCACCTTTGAAGATTGGGTTATCGTAGAGCTGGTAGCCGGCCCGTGCAGAAATAGCGGCCTCAGTAAGCTCAAAAGCGTAACCGTCAAACATTAATATTTCCCGAATACTGGCAAGACTCGTACTCCAGGTATCGAAGATGCTGTTGGTAGCTCCTTGGGGTGGTGCATCCATATCAGCTTCGGTGACCATCCAATTACCTTCATCACCAGTGAGGTCGCTGGACCAACGCGGTTCGTTGCCTGGCATGAGCACAATCTCAGTGCCATCTGAGATAAGTATATTGATCACAAATATATCTGCTCCGCCACCTTTTCCCGGCCAACCAGCCATTCGTACCTGATCACCAACATTTACTGAATCCCGTGTTAGATTCATTCGATTTAGTATGCTGACCGAGTTCGCCTCGACCTGCCACACTCGCATGCTTCCATCTGCCTCCTGTGACCGCAACTCAAACGATGCGTGTGGATTCCGCCAGACCATTTTCGTGATTTCACCCTCGATCTCAATTGTTTGCGTTGGGTCAAAGAATAAAAACGGCGAATGATGTGCAACCGCTGCCGTCGACAATAAAGAAAAGATAAGCCCAAAAGCTAGAT
>DNHK01000127.1 GCA_003485905.1 Gammaproteobacteria bacterium
GATGCTGTGCACCGGGCGATGCGAGTTGAACTCGGCCGGGAGATTGACCATCTAGAGGCGCATTTGTCGTTTCTGGCGACGGTCGGGTCGACCAGCCCGTATATAGGTCTATTTGGGACAGTGTGGGGTATCATGAATTCTTTTCTCGCACTCGGTATATCTGATCAGCAGGCAACTATTGCCACGGTCGCACCTGGTATCGCAGAAGCACTTATTGCTACCGCAATGGGGCTATTTGCAGCCATACCAGCCGTTATTGCCTACAACCGGTTTAGCCATTTAGTTGAGCGTCTTGTTGGGCGGTATGAGCTGTTTATTGAGGAATTTCTAAGTATTGTTAATCGCCAAGCAGGTGGCAAGTAAGACTTAGTAAAATGAGCTATCGAGATCGAAAGCGTAAGCAAATGGCGGACATTAATGTAGTGCCTTATATCGATGTTATGCTCGTGTTGCTGATAATTTTTATGGTAACAGCTCCTTTGTTAACTGAGGGGGTGCAGGTTGATTTACCTCAGCTGGCAAATAACCCTATTCCTCGAAATCAGGATGCTCCAGAGCCAATGGTGCTTACTGTCGATATCGACGGTGTTTATTATGTGGATGATCTGCAAAAAAACTCAGAAGAAATAAAGATTTATGCCGCCGCATATTTGTTGAATAATCCATCTGCGGACTTTTTCGTGAGAGGTGACAAAGCGGCGGTCTATAATGACGTCTTACAGGCGATGGTGTTACTTAAAGATGCTGGTGTTGAATCGGTGAGTCTGGTCACTGAAACTCCAACTGTGGCCGAAGTAGAATAATGCGTAGACGTGAGTCAAAGTTATCGTTGAAGGATCGGTTGGCAGCAGCAGCTGTGCCAATCGCGATCTATGGTGCGATAATCTTGTTCACTGTATATGGTTTTTGGGATCAAGTTGTACAGGTGGAAAGCTCAAGTCTTCCGCCTAAAGAAGACATAGTTCAGGCCACAACGGTCGATGCTGCTGAAATAGAAGAGATGGCTGAAATGTTGCGTCAGGAGGAGCAGCAAAAGGAAGAGGAAGTCCGCGAGGAGCAGGAACGACTTGAAGAGCTCAAAAAAGAAGCAAAGATAGAGGAGGAACGCGTTGAAGAGTTGAAACAACAGCAACGTGAAGAAGAGCAAAAAGCGCTCGAGATTGAGAAAAAACGGATAGAAGAAGAAAAGAAAGCAGAAGAGCAGGCTGAACAGCGAAAACGAGAGGAAGCGGAGCGGAAGCGTAAAGAAGAAGAGCAACGCAAAAAAGAAGAGGCCGAGCGTAAAAAGCGCGAAGAAGAAGAGCGTAAAAAGCAAGCCGAAGCGGCAGAAAAAGTAGAGGCGGAGCAATTGTTTGGTAGTTATGAAGGTGCGATTAAGCGCGCCGTACAAGATAATTTTCGCGAGCCCGCCGGGACTTCTTGCGCCATGCGTGCGGTTTACAATGTTAACGTAGCGCAGAACGGAACCGTGCAAGCCGTTAGACTTAGTAGGTCAAGTGGATCAGCCGAGTTTGATCGCGCGGGTGAGGTTGCCGTAACATTTGCCAGCCCTTTACCAATCCCTGAAAACCCAAGACTCTATAAACATTGGAAAGAGTTTAATTTTACCTTCTCACCGAAAGGTTGCTAATGAAATTTTTTAAATTCGTATGTACTAGTTTATTCGCAGTGACTTGCTTGTGGGGTACCGCTCATGGCCAGATCAATATTGAGATTACTCAGGGCGTAGCCCGGGGGATTCCGGTTGCAGTTGTACCATTTGCGCTATCTGGTCAAATTGACCCCTTAACTGGCACCGTAGTGAATCCGCCACATGATGTCGCGCAGATTGTAAATGGTGATTTGGCGAGAAGCGGTGAGTTTGATGCGATTCCCCGTGATCGATATTTAAGTTTTCCTAGTAAGCCCGAAGATGTGCGCTTTAAAGACTGGCGGGTGGCCAAGGCAGAAGCCTTAGTGATTGGTGAGATACGTTCATTAGGGAATGACACTTACAGCATCGAAGCCCGTGGTTACGACGTTTTTCGTGAAAAAATGGTTGTCGGAAGGCGTTTTGATGAAGTGCCTGGTCATTTGCTACGCAAAGTGTCACATCAAATAGCCGACTACATTTATGAGGCAATGACCGGTCGCCCTGGGGCATTTGACACTCAAATTGCGTACGTAACCGTTGAGCGGCTAGGACAAGGGCTAGCAAATAATTTCTTGAGGGTGGCTGATTCTGATGGTTATGGTCCGCGTACTATCTTTCAATCGAGTAATTCAATTATTTCTCCATCCTGGTCTCCGGACGCAACGCGTCTGGCGTATGTCACATTTGAAGCGAATCGCTCGCAAATCATGGTGCAGAACGTCCAATCTGGAGAACGTAATGTAGTAGCGTCTTTTAAGGGAATAAACGGAGCGCCAGCGTGGTCTCCCGATGGCAACTTTCTTGCTTACACGTCATCGACATCTGGTAATGCGGATATCTATATTATGGATATGACCACTAGAACCAGACAACAGATTACTAAACATTGGGCGATCGATACTGAAGCGGCTTGGTCACCAGATGGTCAATCGCTTGTATTTACTTCTGATCGCTCAGGAAACCCACATATTTATCGTATTGACCGTGATGGTTCGGGCTTGGAACGACTAACATTTAACGGAAAATATAACGCCAGAGCCTCATATTCGCCAAATGGTCAAAGTTTAGTAATGATTAGTAGGCCGGATAAGCAATTTCATGTTGCTATAATGGATTTGGCGACGGGTGAACAGAAATCTTTAACTGGCGGTGAGGTGAGTTTAGTTGAGTCACCCACTTTTGCCCCAAACGGAGCTATGATATTGTATGCCGCGCAAAAGCAATATAATGGTATATTAGCAGCAGTTTCTGCTGATGGCCGTGTAAAGCAGGAGCTAAGATTTCAGAATGGCGATGTAAAGGAACCAGCTTGGTCACCTTCTGGTGCTAGGTTTTGATGTAATTTACCCTACCTTTTCTCTGCCATTTTGCTAGTATGGGGTTGTTGCTACGCGAGTTTTCAGTAACAAACCACTTTAAGAACGTATAAATACTCTGTCTAAGACTCAGGAGCCTTAATTATGAATAATAAAATGTCTGGTGCATTAGTAGTAGCCTTGTTGCTAACACTGACTGCGTGTGGAAAAAAAGAAACAGTTGCAGTTGAAACAGCACCACCACCTGCAGAACAGCCTGCTGTTGACAATAATGCGTTTGGCACCGGTTATTCGGTTTCTGATCTAGAAGCGATGGGGATCATGGGTGATCCAACTAATTACCGAACAGTTTTTTTCGCATACGATAGTTCTGAGATTGCAGAGCGATCCCGGGTTATTATTGAGGCGCATTCAAGAGCACTAGCTTCGCAATCAGGTGTGGAAGTAACACTTGAAGGGCACTGTGATGAACGCGGAACGCGTGAATATAATCTTGCTCTTGGTGAGCGACGCGCACAAGGTGTCGCGCGCTTAATGAGTGCTGCAGGTGCTGGCAACAACCCAACACAAAGTGTTTCATATGGTGAAGAGCGCCCAGTTGCGTTGGAACATAACGATAGTGCATGGAGTCAGAACCGTCGCGTAGAAATCCTGTATTAAACAGGAATCCCCGATAAGTCGGGGTGGTATTCTCGCGATTGACGAGTAGTAATAGGTTAGGGCCGCACGTGTTGCGGCCCTTATTTTATCTGGGCCAATATTTTGCATATAAAAACATCGATACTAAGTATTCTGAGACATTCGTGCACTAGCTTATGGAAAGGTATAGCTGTATCACTCGTCCTTGCTAGTCACCCGGCTGCAGCTCAGGCGCCGGTTGGCGCTGTTGACCTAACTAGTGGTGCGCGTGGCCAGGGACCCAATTTGTCATTGCAGCAGTTGCAAGAGATGGATGCAGTGCGTAGGGAGATGAGTGAATTGCGAAATTTGATTGAACGTCAGGGATACGAGTTCAATCAATATAAGCGTAGGAGCGATCAAGAAATATTGGCGTTGCGCGAGCAATTAAGAGCGCTGCAAGGTGGGCTCGGTGTTGAGGGGGTTAATCAACCGGACGGGATCGACTCAGGGTTTAGTCTGGGAGGTTCTGGGGATGCGGTTGAATTGGATACACCTTTATTGAACAACAGTGTATCGGGTGTAGTGGATCAACCCTCCACGGAAGCCCTTGATACAGAGCCTGACGCGGCGATGATTGGTGTTTCCATGGGCCGATATGGACAGCCTGTTGAGTCTAGCTCAGCAACCCCAGCATCAGATGCTGCTTTTCTCCCGACGGCTGTGCCACAGACCGAATCTGGCTCAAGTGTTTATAGGGCGAATGAAGAATATCGGCAAATAGGAAATAACAGTACAAATGTTAGCAATGTGGATGTAGTTGTACCATCTACCAGTCAGCCCGTTGTTGCACCAGTTACCGTGGAAGTAGTACCCACAGGTTCAGTACCAATAAATCAGCCCTCTGCCGGCCAATTGGCAACGGGCAACGAGAATTTAAATTCCGACAATGATTGGCAAGTGCAGAACGCTCCGAATGGCCAATCGGGCGCGATAGGTGCTAGTGCAGGTGGGGTTGTCACATCATCAAATCAGCAGCCTGTTCAGAATAATGGTAGTGAGCTTCAGTGGCAGGTAATTAGAAGTCCGGGTCCAAGTTCGGCACCCCTTGATGATCCTGTTGCAGGTTCGCAAGTTGATCAATCAGCTGGGATCCCAACTGATTCTATTCCGTCGCAATCGCAACCTTCTACGGATAGCGTTTTGGGCGATCTTTAAGGTCGCTTTATAGCCAGTAGGGGATTAATGCGCTATTTCACTTGGTTGTGGGTGGCGGCTTAGCGCAATCAACCTTGGCATATTGTTTCATTGCTTACAATCACCGAAATATTCCACTCTATTCAGGGTGAATCGCTAAGCGTCGGATGCCCGACCGTATTTATTCGGCTTACCGGCT
>DNHK01000392.1 GCA_003485905.1 Gammaproteobacteria bacterium
TGTGCTTATCAAGAGGCGGATAAGTATGATTTGTTTGCACATCATTTATTCGCGCGTGATCAACAAAAGCTTTTAATCGCCTATGCACGGGTTTTACCGCCGGATACAAAATATGCTGAACCATCAATTGGCAGGGTAATTGTGGAGACATCCGCGAGAGGGGATAAATTGGGTAAACACACCCTTACGCGTTGTATTGAATTTTGCACAGGCCATTACCCTGGCTATGATATTAAGCTTTCTGCGCAAACCTCTGCGGTCAATTTTTATCTAGCCGAGGGTTTCAACGTTTGTGGTATCCCTTACGATGACGCGGGTATTGAACATCAAGATATGGTGCGCCCATGGAGTTGAATTCTAAACGCCAAACAGAATCATACCTTGCAATAGTAGGGTTGATATTTTGCGTCTTATTTTGGGCATTAAATCATTATGTTGGCCGATCGTTGTATAGGGAGATTTCACCGGTTGCATTGACCTTTTGGCGTTTGGTAGTAGCTATGAGCTGGTGTGTTCTCTTAGGTTGGCGAGGTTTGGTAGAACACAAATCCACAATATCGCAATATAAGTGGTTTTTGGCGCGTCAGGCATTTTTAGGGTTTGTTGTATTTAACTGCTTGGCTTACCTCGCGGCACATACTACGACGGTTGTGAACCTGAATTTGGTTAATGCAATGACTCCTATTTTGATTTTTAGTCTGTCCGTTATTTGGCTGGGGATTATCCCGAGACGTATGGAGTGGTTGGGTCTTAGCCTCGCTTTTGCAGGGTTTATTATTGTAATTAGCGCGGGTCAGCCTTTACGTGTTTTAAATATGGATCTAAATCCCGGTGATTTATGGATGTTTGTAGCAGTATTTTCTTGGTCGATTTACTCCGTGTTACACAAACGATCTAGTTGCCGATTACCACTAGGGACTTCTTTATTGGTACAGATAATTGTGGCGGTGTTGATCATGACACCTATGTATTTAGTTGATTTTTTTCTAAACGGTGGATTTGAGTTAACACCAAAAATTACACTAGCTTTTGCCTATGTTGGGATTTTTCCTTCGGTTGTTTCGATCTATTTGTGGAACCATGGGGTAAATGTATTGGGCCCTAACTTAACGTCAATGTTTTTATATTTGGCACCTATCTTTGCGGCTATTATTGGGGTTGTGTTATTGGGCGAAACTTTATCCTGGTACCATTTTGCTGGCGAGATCTTCATTGTGGCTGGGTTTTATTTCGCAATCTTTCATATGTCTAGAAGCGCGCAGTCTAAGGTTGATGGATAAACAGGATGTAGTGGTTATTGGCGCGGGTGTTGTTGGTTTAGCAATCGCTCGGTTGTTAGCGTTGCATGGCCGAGATGTTTTGGTTGTAGAGAAAGCTACTTCCTTTGGCAGCGAAACCAGTAGTCGAAACTCAGAGGTAATACATTCTGGTATCTATTACCCAACGGGCTCTCTGAAAGCTCTATGTTGTGTTAATGGAGCGGCTAAATTGTATGAGTATTGTCAAAACAAGTCGGTTCCTTTCCAGCGCATAGGCAAGCTGATCGTTGCCACTGAGCCATCGCAAGAAGGTAGGCTGCGAACATATTTATCTCAAGGACAAGATAACGGTGTTGAAGGTTTGGGTATTATAAGTGCAAACGAGCTGTCAGCGAGAGAGCCAGATGTTAGAGGGGTAGCAGCTTTATGGTCTCCAAACACTGGAATCGTTGATAGCCATAGCTATATGCTGTCTTTGATCAATGATCTAGAAAAAAACGGTGGTCAGATAGTTTATAAAACGAAAATTGTAAGTGGATGTAGTACGTCTGGAGGCATTCAATTGCAAACCAGTGAGGGCTATAAGTTTCTGGCAAGCACCGTAATTAACGCCGCGGGTTTGATGGCTAGCGATATTTCGCTAAGACTGGGCTGTGATCCTGAGAGTACGCCAGTTACTCGGTATGCAAGGGGCCGATATTACCGGTATACAGCTAAATCAACATTTGCCCATCTTGTGTACCCATTGGCAACAAATGCTAGTTTGGGCGTTCATATCACTATGGATATGGCGGGTGAGCTTAGATTTGGCCCTGACGTAGAATGGATTGACCAAGTCGATTATTCGTTTGATGGTGGGGCAGTTGAGAGATTTACTACCGCTATTAAAAAATACTTTCCAGCTTTGCAAGAGGACTACTTGTGTGAAGGGTACACTGGGATTCGCCCAAAGGTTGTTGATAAGGGAGATGAGGCTGGCGATTTCGTTGTTCACCGACCACAACAAACCGGTTGTCAGGACTTCTACGCTTTATATGGCATTGAATCACCTGGCCTTACAGCATCGTTAGCCCTAGCAGAATATGTTGCTAATTTGGTTGGCAAATAGGTGTTTGTGGTCTTAACGACTGTTTAGGCTTGATTGCGCGTTTAGTGGCGTAAACGAACGCAAGCATAATATACAACTCGAGGCCCTGGGCTAAGCTTGGTAGCAGTTTATACGTTGAATTTATACTGTCTCGATCCTGGTAAGTATTTGGTTCTGTTAGGCGACTTAGCACTGGGATAGAATCCTGAAGCTACTTAATATTTTAGCTGCTAACCTCTTTGATAAATTTGGTTATGAAGGCGCGTTAGGCATGTAAATATCTAAATGATTCTCGAAAGCTACTTCCAACATCTATTAATTGAAATTTCAGCACTAAGCCTAGTGTTATTTGCAGGCTCGGCATGTTGGTACTTGTTCAGTTTTGTTAACCAAACAGTAAAGGGCTTTCAACCGGGACCGACAGTACTGATGTTAGTTGGCCTATGGCTGATTTCTTGTCTAGGCATGATCGGTAGACTGATCGGGCCGCTCGATACGAGTTTGATACCGTGGCTTGGGTTCTTTTTGCTGGGAGCATTTTGCTTTTTAGTCTGGCTAAAACAGGGAAACGAATGGCCTAAGTTATTTGGTTCTAAAGATTTGCAAAATTTGATGTTAGTTTGTGTGCTCCTGATTCCGTTTAACACCGGGGAGTGGAGTTGGGATGCCGGGCTTTATCATATAAGCAAAGGTCTGCATTTTTTACAGACTGAAAATATTACCGGTGTCGCATTGTTGAATACTCGGTTTGGGTTTAATCCTTTAACGGATATTTGGCATGCGCTGTTTTTGTCAGCCGGGGTCGGAAATTTCGCGTTCTATGTGTTGAACGACATAATTTTGGTAATTTTGACGTTGTTTCTGGTCGAGATTATTTCGAAATCAGGCTCAAGCACTAGCTTCTATGTCATATTAGCTTTTTCCGCACTGTTTATGATGGCTGGTGGAACGGCAAATTTTGCTGACCGAGGGGTGGCGGATTTTACTGCTTTTGCTCTCACTTCCATGGCATATATCTGCCTGTTTATACTAGTTTTGTCGGCCGATGATGAGGACATAAGCGTTGATGAGAGGCTTAGAGTTTTTGTTGCTGGTGGGCTTATCGTTGTATTTGCCTGCGTAGTGAAAGTGAATTCTGCCCCGTTGTTCTTGTTTTTTCTATTTTGGTGGCTGTCGCAATGTGTGCGTAAAGAATTCGTCAAAAGTGGCTTGGTTATATTTTTAGTTTCTGGGGCGCTTGGCATGCTTTGG
>DNHK01000442.1 GCA_003485905.1 Gammaproteobacteria bacterium
AGTTTCCGGCTGCAATTGATTCTCTTCGATCTGCGCATACCGTTCGATTGGCTCCCCGCCGTTAAATGCAATAGTTTCAATATAGCAGCCGTTGTCTTCTGCGCGCGACATCGTTCCAACAATATCGACTTTAGTACCATTAGCGAACATTTCTTCTGTCCAACCGGAACGCTTCAATACCGAAGATGCGCGCATTTCACAATGCCAGTTAACTACTTCACCAGACTCAGTAGTTACATCCAAATAAACATATGAATGTGGATTAACAAATCCGAGATCGGTTACCACGCCACTAATTTCGACTATTCTGCTAGCATCAAACTGGCTGGTAGTACCATGATGAGCAAGCAATCCGCCAGGAAGTAAAGTAAAAATCGTAGCTAGTGTCAGGGTTTTATTCATTCATGTTCACCAATATGTAAAAATATGTATTTCTAAAACTTACGCAAGCTCAATAAGTGAGCTGACTAAATAGACGGTTCAATTCTGCTGAGACGCCCGCGACTATAATCGAAATTACATGCTTATGCAGCATTATTCGATAATGTATGCAAAAAACCAATAAATTCGTTTATTTAGACTCAAGTTACAATCTTCCATAAACTGATAAACTAAATTTATTAACTATCTAGGTCACACTATGAGAAACATCATGCCGAGCCGAAATAAACGGAAAAACTCCATACAATTCGTAATGGCCATAATCTTGACTCTAGCCACATCACAAGGCCGCGCGCAGGAAACCACCTCCCCAGTAGAGTCTGCTGAAACATTTGCGCAACTAAACATTGCACGGGAAACAGCCGGCACCCATTGGCAAGCGGCATACGATTTTTTGTGTGCCCCCGCACCAAGCGTTGGCACTCCGAATCAAAGCCCAATCGTTGAACCAACCCAAATTTTTGACAACTTGTTTGTTATCGGCCGTAGCGGAACCGTTGTTTACGCATTGCAAACATCAGAGGGACTTATTCTCATTGATGCCGGTTATCGAGGGCAAGAAGAATCGGTACTGTTACCGGGGTTGGCAGCGTTAGGCTTACAGCCAGAAGATATAAAGTTAGTTATTGTGGCTCACGGACATGGGGATCATTATGGCGGTGCTAGGTATCTACAAGAAAATTACGGGGCTCGTGTAGCGCTCTCGGCAGCTGACTGGGCCGTGCTGGATACTGCACGCGCCTCAGAAGATGGAGCATTGACAGTTCCAAACGAAGATATGATTGTGACTGAAGGCGAATCAATTTCTCTAGGCAACACCGAGGTTTTACCAGTTCTAATCCCAGGCCATACACCAGGATCCATAGGGTTAGTGTTTAATGTTCGTGATGGTGACACGAAACATACAGCTGCCTTGTTCGGCGGAACAATACTTATAGCCTCTCGAATTTCTAGCGAAGGATTACAGCAGTACGTTGATTCAGTGGCGCACTTTTCAGAAATCACCAGCAATATGGGCGCGACTGTAGAGCTACAAAACCACCCCATATTCGATAATATGCCCGCTAAACTTGCCGCGCTCAAGACCCGACAAAGCAACGACGAACACCCTTTCGTCATCGGGGAATCCGCATACCAAAGTTATCTAGGTGTTATTGCTGAATGCACCAACGTTGAGCTATCACGGCGTGGCGATCTATAGGCAAGCTAGCTCATCGCTGCATGGTTACATCACAGTTGCTTAGCAAGGGCACCATTGATTTATAATAGCTCAGCAGTAGCTCCATAATGTCTGCACATTGTGGCCACATGTAGTTTGCTAATATGAATATGCTATAGCTTGCAACAATCGTGCTACTCCGTTAACTTTTAGCGGAAACACAATTGCAACACCCAATAAACAACTCAGGTTAAACGTTGTGGCCCTAGAGGCATCCTTCAGCAGGAAGATAACTATGATCAGATTAACTCTATTGAGCCTAAGCGTTCTTATTGCATTTAACACTGCCAACGCGCAAATGGGTGGAGGTAGGGGCGGAGGCGATAGGCAGCCACAAATACCAGATGTTGAGGAGGAAAGTCTGATTTTTCTACCACCCGCTAACTGGACACCCTTTGGCAAAAAGAGCGATGGAAAAACAGATACCTACGCATTTCCTAAAGGACAGGAACCTGCAGACTGGCAGGAAGCGATACACTACGAACAGTACGTAGGCACTCAAGGGGTCACTCAAGCTAGACAGGTGTTTGAGCTAAGAACACAAGGAGGACGCAGCAATTGCGAAGACCAAAATGTAGCACTAATTAAGCAGGAACCTGAAAATGGTTATTCAATGGTCGAGTGGAGCGAAAGTTGCACCTCAGCAGACGAATCGATCATGCACACATTAAATAAAGTGATCCTTGAAAACGAAAAATTATATTCGGTTTCCAAGGCCTGGAAATTTGAGCCCGAAGAAAGCGAAATGGGTATCTGGCTCAACTATATGGACCAGGTCTACGTGTGCGACCCAAACACTGGCGTCAACGACTGCAGGCCTCTAAACCCGCCACCTGACAGACGTCGACGTCGCTAGTAGAACCTAGCTAGTAATACCGTTAGAGGTATTACTTTTTAGCCACGATTTCTATTGTGCCGCGGCGGCTCTTCGTGCTTCCGCTAAATCGTATGTAATATAGAACTCGGTCTGGTAAGCACCCCATGCACCTAGCTCGATCGCCACATTAACCCGTCGTAAGTGATCCGGCGGCATACGCAACACTATCACTTGACCAATACCCATCATGACATAGTGATCAACGATCTCGACGCCCTCAGGTGGGAAGGTATCGTTAAAACCAGTTTTTTCCAGAAGTTCTCCTCGCTGAGAATTATTCATTGTCTGATCATGCTTAAGAAAAACAGTCAGCAACATGGTTTCGCCA
Source organism: Gammaproteobacteria bacterium (assembly GCA_003485905.1). Classification (GTDB taxonomy): domain Bacteria; phylum Pseudomonadota; class Gammaproteobacteria; order Arenicellales; family Arenicellaceae; genus UBA10349. The sequence goes on from DNHK01000442.1 coordinate 2,866, forward strand.
TCTGGAAGCAGCGGAACTTGCGCCTGCACACTTGACCCAATCAGCATTGATATCGCTAACAGCGAACTAAATAGTATTTTCATCAGAGTTTCCCGTTTTTCGAAGTTATATAGTAGGACTATGTGAGCTAACAATCATAGTACGGTATGCAGGCAAATTGAAAGGTCAAACATGGGCGACAAAAGGAGCACTATATTTCGGGTAAAACTTTAAGATGCAGTTAGCGATGCCTGTCGATTATCTTTTGAGCATTCCCGTTAAGAATTAAGTCCTTAGCGGTATCTGAAATTTTTGCCTCATTAATCGCATTAGTAGACCAAGCGGCACCAAACTCTGTGCCATCAGTGCCAAACACAATACGAGGAGCACCATAGACTTCAACCGCACGTTCAATATTTCTTGCCCCCATAGAATTACAGTCTACAAGCACATTGGAATGTCGTATTTTAATCGACGGTGGATCATTTTCTGGTTCGCGATCCAGACTAATATGATCAAGCCGATCAATTTCAAAAGGTATATTGCCACCAAGATTGTGACATTGCACGGTAACGTCCGGGTACTCTTGCAAAAAATCAGTCATACACAAAGTTATCATGTTCGATGAGATACGAGATTGCATATCCAACGTCACCCTTCGTTCGCGCGCGTTATCAATATCATCACTCGGTGGAAGCGATTTATCGTTTGGTAAAACGCCGGTATGTACCAATATGTGAGCATTATGCTTTTGTGCAATATCGAATATAGGCCTAAACCGTTGCGCACTTTCGAGCGTCAAGAATCCATTGCCCGGTAAAATCGCCCCAACAATACCTGGCACTCCTAATGCTCGATCAAATTCTTCAGCTGCAATTTTTAAATCTGCGATAGGCAGCGAAGCGAGCCCAAACAAACGATCGGGATATTCGAGATGCAACGTTGATATAGCATTTGAATACTTACGGGCAATATCCAAGGCTTCATTCAAGGGCAATGCTTCAATACCAAAAACCCCTGAAATACTAAGCACTGCGGTGTGGATTCCATTCCGGTACATAGACTTAAGGCGTTCCTCAACATTCCCATAATCGCTTGGCAACGGAAATGAACCACGGGGCTGATCTATATAAACACGACCAACCTTATCGGTTCGAACTCTCGGAGGCATCTCACGCTTGCGAAACTCCTCTATTAGATTAAGAGGTATCCAGTGAGAATGCATATCAATAATCATTAAAGGCACCGTAAAACAAATCAAGAAAGGGAGTACCGGGAGCTAACAACTGTTGGTGCCATGCATCACCGAATACTATTGGACGTTTGGTTAAGCAGTTCTCAAGTAACAAGATCAGCACCCTCAACGCATACGCATTATCGATTATATATGCCATTAATATAGTTTAATTAGGGTAATTGCATAAAATTTTTAATTATCGACAAATCTGAAGGGTCATTATTTACAGCCTAATAACTTCCAAGTAAGGAGTGAATCAAAAACAAGTTTCTATATAAGCGACTAACTTCCTTGTGGTATCTGACCTCCAAGTGTTCGAATAGATAATCAATTTAGAATTGATCGACAAAGGAGGAAGTTCTCTTTATTTCCCGACTGTTTGGGCTTTCCTGCCAGAGCAACTTGCCCTCCCCCTTGTTTAAACTCTCTACTTCAATAGCCGTAAGACTACTGTTCGACATCAAAATATCTTCATTCGTCAAATACGTCAATAAATTGCAGAGACTGGATTCGTGGCTAACCAGTAATACATCACCGTCCGATAAGTCTACACTTTCTAGAGTAGCAACAATCTCTTCACCCCGTGTAAGCTTGGTCAGACTCTCATTAACGGTTAACTCACCCTTATATGCTATAACTTCACCTGCGATGGTTGCCGTTTGTTGAATCCTACCCATTGGCCCACTGTGAATTTGCGATACGTTAGTCATTTCAGAAATTTGACGCCCCACCACCTCTTTAAGTACCGCAATTCCGTCATCAGTTAATCGCCGATCCAGATCGTTATCTGCCCTTGCTGTCATACCGTGTCGAAGTAAGAAAATTTTCATCTTGGTTTAATGCCTGTATTTATAATGTTGGAGTGAAATATCATTTAATTTAAAAACTCGCCGACAATCTATTGACGAGTATCCAATCTATCCATGGCCACATAAATTATGGACGGAGCGAATTCAAGACCGTTATTCAATCACGGTCTGACTGCTCCGCCGCAAAATTGTACTTTTTATTCGCACCCGCTAAGGGCATGCAACCTTGCCGGAATCACTCATAAACCTAGGGGATTTACAAGGGCGATACTTCCAAGTTACGGAATTTTATCGTTCCATTATCACCACCGTATTGTAAGCCTATATGGCCACTAGCATAGGTATCATCCATCAAATCTGCAGTAGTTTGACCATTGACGCTTACTACTACGTGATCATCTTCCGCGCGGATTGTCATAGTCGTCCATTGACTAAGGGAATCAATCGCAACGAGGGGTGGTGCAAATAAAACAACCGCTCCAGTGCGGTTGTCAGGGTTTTCGTTTGTATCCCAAATATTTGCTTCATAACAACTACGCGCGCTAATCGCATCAGCATCTTGGCAGCGTATAAAAATTCCGCTGTTAGTGGCAGGTTCCGCCCAGTATTCGACGCTTAACTCAAAATTGCCATACGGCTCAGGTAACACTAAAAAGGCGGGGTCAGTAGCACTTACCGAAGTTACAACGCCATCTTCAAAAGTAAATGCTTCCGCACCGCTTGATCCCACATCCGCCTGCATAGCCTGCCCAAGTAAACCACCATCCATTGACGCGTGGTCAGATTGCGCAAATCCGACACTGGCGATCAGAGCAAGTGAACTAAAAAGAACTGGGGTAAATAATTTTCTACTCATCGAAACTACTCCTGATTAAATGCTACTAAAAGTTAGAGGATAAAAGATAGCGCTGTGACTAATATTAGCGGAAGCATATATAAAGCTACAGCCGTAAAGTCACAGTGATAAGACCATTAATAAGACTATGAATACAAATATTCAAAAGCGAAAACACTAACACTCTCAACAACGCAGCCTAACACTATGTGATCACCGTCTTGGTAGCCTTTAACAACTACAAGCTACGGCATTTAGGTCTGTTGGCTCTGCCTCAACCGGATTCGAAAGTGTTCCTATACCTGATATACCCACCTCAATTGTCTCGCCATCTTTTAAATACCGAGATGGCTTCATATCCACACCTACACCACCGGGCGTACCAGTGCATAGAATATCACCCGGCTGAAGTTCCGTGCTTGAGGAAATGTAAGAAATAATTTCCTCAATCCGGCACAACATTGACGATATTGCTGCATTTTGAACTTGCTCACCATTAATATGTGTCTGGATCTTATGCTGATAAGGGTCTCCGAACTCGTCCGTAGTCACAATCACTGGACCAAAAGCACCGGAAGCATGGAAATTATTGCCCAAACCAAATTGCGAGGTATGACTTTGATACTCTCGTACCGAGCCTTGATTATAGATCGAGTAACCGAAAATGTGGTGCAAGGCGTGTTCTGTCTCAATATGCCTACCGCGTTTTCCAATAACAGCAACTAACTCTCCGGCCCAATCCAACGTATTACTGGAAGTAGGTACCATCAAAGGTTGGTCGTGAGCGACATGGTTCCGCGGTAGACGCCAAAAAAGGCTCGGGTACTCTGGTCGTTCGCGAGTTTCAGCGGCACCAGATCGCGGATAATTAGCGTCTACACAAAAGATCCCACTGGGCATTATCGGCTCGAGAATTTTCAAATCGTCCAACTTAAAACTCTCTAGTGTTGATTTAGATGAAGTGAGCTGATTTCGGGCGTACGGCCCTCGTTTTATCAGATCCATAATAGATTGAGGCATATTCATATCTTTAGGGTCCGAAGATAATACGGTCTGCTCATCGTCGAGCAACCAACCTAATCGGTCCACCCCTTTCAGCCTAAATGTTAAAAGTTTCAATTATTTCCTCTGAAAAATTTCTATTAATATGGTTAATTGGATAGCCCACATACCGTGCACCAATAAAAGTTGGAAAGACCTTACAGCAGCCACATGGAGGACTACCGTTAGAAGACTTAGAAATTAACTACCAACCCTGCGTACTTCAAATCGACTTCTAGATTCATTACGGTATTAAAGAATGGCTAATAATTATTGTCGATAAATTTTGATATCTTCATATTTTACCGAGATAATACAAACATCACTAGCATGTTAAATAGCTCTAAAAACATGGCTACCAAACTTGTTTTTGATACCGCTCAAATCTTATACATCCCTCTATTAGTTGCCGATAATCGTCGACCTTACTCAAAATTAGCAGGTTTATTTTAATTGCAGCTTTAGTTAGACCGGTTACCCCGGACAAGCCTATTCTCTTATTACTAAGCGGCACCTCGACCAACTTCTAGCATCAACCTACTCCTAACAAAACTATGATTCAATTATATGAAGCCCCAATGTCCACATGTACTCAAAAAGTACGTTTCGTTCTCGAACAGAAAGGGTTGTCCTGGGAAGGTGTATCTGTAGATTTGCACAGTGGAGAAAACTTCTCTCCCGAGCACATGAAACTTAATCCAAAGGGCGTAATTCCGATCTTGGTTGACGACGAAGACGTAATTATTGAATCAAACAACATCTGCCAATACTTGGATGAAAAGTATCCCCAAGTGGCGCTTATGCCAAACTCCCCCAAAGGGCGGTCTGATGTTCGCACTTTACTGCAGCTTATTGATGAGCACCTACATTCGGATGTGTCAGCTTGCACCTATGCCATCGCATTTCGAGACCGTATAGCCAAGCAGTATAATACTCCAGAAAAGCTCAAAGCATATATTGCCGAAATACCAGACGCCGGCAAACGTCTTTCGAGGAGTGATTATGTCGCTATGGGAATCGAAAGTCCGGCGGTACATACAGCAGTCATCCGAATTGTGGCAGTTCTCCGACGCTTGGAAAGCTTATTACAAAACTCTCCATATCTCGTAGGCGACCAGTTAACCTTGGCAGATATTGCGTATAGTCCCTATATAACCCGTCTCGATCATTTATCTATGGGCGGATTATGGGAAGACATGCCAGCTTGGACCAAATGATACGAGCAAATCCAGACAACAACCGGATATCAGCAGGGCATGAAAGCATATTTTGTTGATGGGGCAATTGAGAGCATGAGATCTAAGGGGGCTGCTGCTAAAGAAAAAATAGCTGCGATACTAAACGCCAAGTGATATCGTGACCGCCTAATTCCCGACTGGTCGACGAACAACCTCGACTTAATACCACGTATATAAATGCTATAGGATTATAATATGAAATTACTCACATCTACGTTGATTGCCTGCCTTGTCACTCTGGCTAGTACATCATCTGCTTTCGCGGACAAGTATGTAATTGAAGAAGGTCATTCTTCGATTAACACCAGGTTTTTACACGTCGGCATAAGCTGGTTAAATGGTGAATTCAAGAGCTTCAGCGGCTCCATAGAATACGATCCAGAAAATGTTTCTGCCTCTTCCGTAATGGTGGAAATTGACGTTACAAGTATAGACAGCAACCATGCCCTTCGTGATGAGCATATGCAAGATGAGCGTCATTTAGATGTGGCAAATTTTCCAACGGCAACCTTTGCGAGCACCAACGTAATCGATAAGGGCGAAGGAAATATGACCGTTAATGGGAACTTAACTTTACACGGTGTCACCAACGAGATCGCGATTGAAACCTCTATAGCCGGTGAGGGCATGACCCGATGGGACGACTATCGAATTGGCTTTGAAGGAACGACTACTCTCGATATGCGTGAATTCGGTATCGATAGCTTTGGACCCACCAATATGGTGGAAATGACCCTCCTACTGGAAGTTATTAAAGTAGAAGAATAGCGACCACTAGTAAAGTACTAGGACTCTGGGCTCACTTGCGATGCAAAAAAGTGAGCCCTTTTTTGATACTCACAACCTAGTCTTTAACGCTTAAGGTGAGCAATCGATAAGACTTGAATAAAGCGAAACTTTGCCCGTTATATTTCTTACCAAGATATTTTTCACGTTTTTTGTCGAGTTTCTTTTTAAATTTCCAGGCAAACACCCGAGAAATTCTAGGATAGTTCGATTTAAAGTAATCACCCCATATCCCCCAAATCGGAGCGACAATCTGATTTAAAAACTCATCCCATATATCCAATGTCGGCGCTGTTTCCTTGGTGATGTCTATATCTTCTCCAATCTCAATCGGATAATTCTTAATTGTTTGATAAAATTCGTTTAGCCCGTGTCCACCACCGATCGGACTTTTGCCCTCGGTCTGTTTAGTAAAATAATCACAAATCAAAATGTGACCACGAGGATTTAAAAGTCTGATTGCATTTTCAAACGATCGATCCATTCTTATGTACTGAAAGCTTTCACTAAATAGAATTAAATCATAAGTCTTTGTTGTATCAATATCTTCAAAATAACATTCGAAAATCTGACTGCGCTCACCTAACAAGCTGCGCGCATGATTACTCAAATGAGGACTGGGAGAAACGCAATCCACCTGATACCCGACACCGATCAGTTTTTCAGCCAGCTTTCCTACGCCGCAACCTACATCCAATATTGATTTTGTACCTTCAGGAATATGAGATGCGATTAAATCTGCGTATTTTTCCTGCGCGGCAGAGATATTATCGACCTTAACCTCCATGCCGTCTTCCCAATACCCATAGTGCAAATACTCGGTATTAAAAAAATACTTGCCGATAAGTATTCCAGTGTCTAGCCAAGCTTCTTTTGAAGCCACTTTTTGAGTATCACCCATCACTAGTTTCTCGCGAATTAGAAATCAATTAACCATGTAGCTCTATTCATCCGTATGCTCAAACTAGCGCCCCGACTTATAGATACTCACCTTATCGTCTACTATGAAGGTCATCAGGTCTTCACCAATCACTAGAGGCCCCTGATAATTCGTTCTTGTCCGGGTAATCAAACTATCAAGAGGTGCTTCCGGAATTGTTGCACTGCTCAACATAACTAAATGAGTATAAACCGCTAATTTGGGGTTTATTTCTGCAAAAACTGTGCCCGCTTCCTCAGGCGTAGTGTGATGACCTACGATTCTTCGAAACTGTTCTGAAGACGCAAGTAATTCATCAGTGGCCAGTGCCACTTCGTGGATCACAAGATCAGCACCCTTCGCCGCTTCAATCAAATTCTTATCAAATTTAGTATCACCAGATATTACAACCGCCCGCCCTTTGTAGTCGATACGATAGCCGTACGATGGCTTTATTAGCTCACCATGGTCTACTGCAAAAGCGGTAACTTGCACTCCATCTTTCTCATATACAACACCGTCTTCACTAAACTCATGCGCGATAGTTTTAATACCCTCAGGAGGAAGCAATTCATCTGGAATTCTAATATTCGTATTCAGAATAAATGCCTGCTCCATGTTTTTCAGCATAGCTTCTGTACCCGTTGGGCCCCACACCTCAAACGGTACGCTTCGGCGGCCAAATGGCGGCGGTATCCAACCTGTCATCCATAAATCAGGAATTCCGGTTATATGATCAGAGTGGAAATGGGTCAGAAACACCGCATCCAAAGCACTAAGAGCAATATCAAGCTGGACCAAACGTTGTGTAACTCCCCGGCCGACATCAAATAATAGCTCCTGCCCTGCGACCTCCACTAAAGTTGCTGGACCGAATCGATCTATCCGTGGAATCGGGTCTCCAGTCCCTAATAAGGTGACGCGAAATTCTTCTTGAGCAATAACCTGAGCCGATACGCTCACGAAAATTAGCGAGGCTAAAACTATCAATCTACTATTAAAAAGCATCTATATTTTTCTCTTAGGTTTTAGGGGATTGGTTTAGGGATTTAATCCTAGGTGATTGATCAGTTCATCACTGATACAAGCAAGTTGCCACTAATTATCTGTAGCGGTCGCGACAGGAAAACAAAAGGCCGTACTCTGTGGATTCATCCCACGAGTACGACCCATTGTGATCTCAGCCCGATCGAGCAAAACCGTATCAAGCTAACCAGGTTTGCCGAACCAACTATTAAAATTAATCTCGAATAAATAGAATAAATTAACTAATTATCGACATTATATACTAGCCCTAAAGCAATCGCGATATAGATGATCACTTATCACTTTTTATAGTTTCAGTAAGCGCGCTAGATTTCCACCAAGAACCGCTTCTTTTTCATGTGCATTCAAAGCATCAGATGCTTCAATAATTGGTACAGTATCAGGCCAAGTAAACGGCACATCAGAACCAAATACAATTTGATCTGCGCCCACTTCTGCTACTAAATGACGTAAGCCTTCATCAGAGAATACCATTGAATCAACGAATATCTGACTCTTCAAATACTCGCTAGGGCTTTTCTTGTTTATGCATGCCGCATCGTTACGTAATTCACAAGCGACCTCAAAGCGGCTCAAATAAGAAGGCAAATAACCGCCACCATGCGAACCTACAACTTTTAATTCGGGGAATCGGTCAAACACACCTTCGTAAATCAATTTACTTAGAAATATCGCCGTTTCTA
>DNHK01000418.1:0-4493 GCA_003485905.1 Gammaproteobacteria bacterium
AAAACGGTGCGGAGTTTCCGGTTCTGATCGATGCTTTGGATACTGGCTTGCGTATGTGGCTTATTGAGGCGGGTGCAAGACATAGGGTTGAGGCTAAATCGGACGAAGGCGTTTGTCTTACAGTAGAGCGTCGCCTGTCGCCGGGGCAGGGTTCGATACCCGGTTTGCATCATCTGGTTGCTGCTGGAAATAATATTTGGACGTGTGAACGTGACCGCCATCTAGTCCGAGTAGATGGCAGTACTGGTCAAGTGGCCCAAGTAGCTGAGATAGCTAAAAAGGCATCGCATCTTGCAGTTAGTGCAGATGAAAAGTTGGTTATTGTCGCAGACTCAGGTACTAACGAGTTACTGGCAGTTACTGGGGAAGATCTTTCAGTGCAGCATCGTTGGCCTGCGCCCGGAGGGCCACAACTACCTCTAATTACCGATGAAGGCATCGCATGCGTAACTGGTGGTGGAGCCAATGCGGTAACGATTGTTCGGCCCCGAAGGCAAGGTTATGAGGTTCAGACCATCGAGGTTGACGCTAGCCCGCATGACCCGCTTGCGACGACCGATGGAAGGCTAGCTTTCATACCCTGCGCGGGTGACGGTACGGTGGAGATTATGAATCTCGAAGATGGGCGAATTCTGGGTAGGCATCCAGCAGGTGATGGTTGCGCGCACCTTGTGCTACATCCTGATTGCACCCGACTTTATTCTGCTAATACGTTTGACGGTACTTTAAGTTGCCTATCGATTGAAGGCGACCTCTTGGCACAGGAAGTGAGTGGTCCCTGGGCTCACCAACCGGCGATCTCGCCCGACAGCAAATTCGTGTATGTGGCTAATTTTTTCAACGACACGATTTCTGTATTTGACGCTGACAACTTGAACAAGATTACTAGCCTGGATACTGAGCCGTATCCACATGGTCTTGAAATGTCACCAGACGGTCGCTGGCTTATTGCGACCGGCTTCTCTTCAGATCACGTTAGAATCTACGATGCGGCGACTAACACGAAGAGCGCACGAATTGAGGTTGGGCGTGGGTCATCCCACATTGCATTTCTTACTGACAAAAAAACCGCTTACGTCGCCTGTTCGGTAGATGATCACCTTGCACGATTGGATTTAGATACTATGACCTGCACTCAACGCATTAGCCCAAATCGACCCCATTAATGATTGCATTGGGTAAAAGGCGCTCATTCGTAGGAGATTATTAGATTATAGTTACTGATAGCTAAATAGCGGGTAGGGCGACTGGCCTAGTTGGCGGCATATCTGATTGAATGAATTAATTTTACTAACTTATGGCACTAGCTTATTGCACAAACTTGATAACTGGAGATTGCATTGGAAACTGAATTTACACCTTTCATGTCACTATTGGGTGGAGCCCTTATTGGCCTCTCAGCCGTGATACTCATGGCTGCGCACGGCCGTATTGCAGGAATTAGTGGGCTAATTTCACGAATCATACCGCCTTCCACCAACCGGAAAGAGCAACCTCAGAACTTAATATTTATAGTTGGATTGCTCTTGGCGGCTCCCCTTTGGTTTCTGTTGCCCGCACAACTCCCTGTACAGCTCGTTTCATCTAACTATCTGCTTATGGCTATTGCAGGTTTATTGGTCGGATTTGGGTCGGTGATTGGCAATGGGTGCACTAGTGGGCATGGTGTTTGTGGTATTTCGCGTTTATCGGGCCGGTCTATTGTTGCCACGCTCACCTTTATGGGCACGGGCTTCTTAACAGTGTTTATCTTGCGCCATATGGCAGGGGGCTAAAAGCATGAGATTTTTTAGCACATTACTAGCAGGTGTTTTATTCGGAACTGGGTTACTTACTTCGGGTATGGCAAATCCTGCCAAGGTTCAGAACTTTCTCGATTTATTTGGTAGTTGGGATCCTAGCCTAGCTTTCGTAATGGGCGGCGCAATTGCCGTTACCATGCCAGGATTCTGGTTGGTGCGGAAACGGGCAACTCCCTTCTTTAGCGATATATTTCATTTGCCCCAACGTTCCGATTATGACGCGCATCTTGTTGTTGGTGCTGCGACATTCGGTATTGGTTGGGGGCTTGGCGGGTTCTGTCCCGGTCCTGCGATTACGGCTCTGCCGCTTGCTGCAACCGGTGCGCTTGTTTTTGTTCCAGCCATGTTGATCGGGATGGCCATCGCGAAGTTTGTTGCACTGCGTGTTTGGCGTGCAGCATCGAGTTGAAGATGTCGTAAAACCTAGCGGAACTGAGGGGAATAGAACAGTTCAAGTATCGTGAACGACGTTATTGACGGGGGTGTTAGTGGGGGGACGATAAAAACGATAGCAAAAAATCATTGTCTTTAATGTGGTTTTGATGGCTCCCCAGGACGGACTCGAACCGCCGACAAGGTGATTAACAGTCACCTGCTCTACCAACTGAGCTACTGGGGATCAAAAGCAGCGCGAATCCTACTTTTTCGAGTGGGTCAGGTCAAGCGCCGTTGGTGTGAATTTTGCATGCTTTTGGCAGTTGTTTTTCAGTTAGGGTTTGAATACGGGTTCGGCCTGTATATAGCAGTGTAACCTTGCGATTTTTTATTGTTCCTGTTCGCCCATCAGAGCAAAAATAAAAGCCAAGATTTCTGCTGCTACCGTTATAGCGAAAGCGTAATCTTCCCGCTTGGTTTATGGTTAATAAGAACGGCCTGCTGGTGTCGTAGTGCTGGCGAAGTAGGATGTCGTTGCTATCAAAGGTCCTGCTGTTGTTCATGTCGGCAAAGATAAGCCAACCATCAGACCAGTCGGCCCACCGGGCGGTTGAAGCGGCGCATTGTTGTGAACTGATTGCTCTGCAAACGTACACGTCCAGATTTTGGTTTACGGCTTGGGCTCTGGCAAACCGTAAACTAGCCAATAACTCATCGGTTTGTTGAGCCATGTTGTGGCGTTCAATCATCTCCGCAAATGTCGGGGTTGATAATCCCAGGGTGATGATGAGTATCGAAATGCTGACGATTAGCTCTGTCAGAGTAAAGCCTTTTGTACGATGCGGGTTTCTACGTGCATTCGTGTACACGCTGGGTGTTAGTTTGGTCATGATTCCCTCCATGGAATTTCGACTGAGTAAATATATTTTATTACTGCATTATGTTTGGCAGCCCTTCCTTGTTTTTCCTTGGCCGCAATTAAATCGTAACTTATTTGCGCAGCACAGTACAATAGTGGGTTGTCAATTTCGTAATAGTAGATTCCTGTTTTAAGCGATGGCCCGCGAATTTAAACTGTATAAAGATTTTGAACCTGCGGGCGATCAGCCTCAGGCGATAGCTTCGTTGATTGATGGACTAAACAACGGTGAGGCCTGGCAAACGCTGCTGGGGGTAACCGGTTCTGGTAAGACCTTCACCGTGGCGAATGTTATTCAAGCGGTGCAACGCCCGACGATTGTAATGGCACCGAATAAAACGCTGGCCGCGCAGTTATATGCAGAGTTTCGAGATTTTTTCCCTGAGAATGCAGTTGAGTATTTCGTGTCGTATTACGACTACTACCAGCCAGAAGCCTATGTGCCGGCCTCAGATACTTTTATTGAGAAAGATGCATCTGTAAACGAACAGATTGAGCAAATGCGGCTTTCGGCGACTAAATCTCTACTCGAACGCGAGGACGTGATTATTGTAGCGACGGTATCGGCTATTTATGGCCTTGGTGACCCGTCGGCCTATCACGAAATGATCTTGCATTTGAGTGTCGGTGATGTGACCGATCAACGGGCAATATTGCAGCGCTTATCGGAATTGCAGTACACTCGCAATGATATTGAGCTGCAGCGCGCTAATTTTCGTGTGCGTGGTGATGTGATTGATGTGTTTCCTGCGGAAGAAGCGAGCTACGCCATTCGGATTGAGCTGTTTGGTGATGATGTCGAGGCTATCTCCCGTTTTGATCCATTGACGGGTGAGGTGGTTGAGTCACTTAAGCGAGTCACAATTTATCCAAAATCACATTATGTGACGCCTAAATCTACGGTGGTCGCCGCGGTTGAAAAGATTCGAGATGAGTTAAGAGACCGTTTGGAAGAACTGCGCGATATGGGCAAGCTGGTCGAGGCTCAACGTTTGGAACAACGTGCCCGCTACGATATGGAAATGATGCAGGAGTTGGGGTATTGCCAGGGGATTGAAAATTACTCCCGCTATTTGTCGGGTCGTGAACCAGGGCAGTCGCCTCCGACATTAATCGACTATATGCCGCCAAACGCTTTGATGATTTTGGATGAAAGCCACATTATGATTCCTCAGCTAGGGGCTATGTATAAGGGTGATCGTTCACGAAAATTGACCTTGGTTGAGTTTGGTTTTCGTTTGCCATCAGCGCTGGATAATCGGCCACTGCGCTTTGATGAATTCGAAAAGCTTATGCCACAAACGATATTTGTGTCAGCCACACCAAGCGTATATGAGCTCGAGCATGCACCAGATACGGTAGATCAAGTGGTTCGACCCACTGGCTTGCTAGACCCT
>DNHK01000418.1:4508-28355 GCA_003485905.1 Gammaproteobacteria bacterium
GGCCGGTAGCCACTCAGGTCGATGACTTACTCTCTGAGATAAACATAAGAGTTGCAAAAAATGAACGAGTTTTAGTCACCACGCTGACAAAACGTATGTCAGAAGATTTGACCGATTATTTAACCGAGCATGGCTGCAAGGTAAGGTATTTACATTCGGATATCGAAACGGTTGAGCGGGTCGAGATAATTCGTGATCTCCGCTTGGGTGAATTTGATGTGTTGGTCGGGATCAACTTATTGCGTGAGGGGCTGGATATGCCAGAGGTGTCTTTAGTAGCCATTTTAGACGCAGATAAGCAAGGGTTCTTGCGTTCTGCCCGTTCACTTATTCAAACGGTGGGTCGTGCAGCCCGAAATCTAGAAGGAAGAGCCATATTGTATGGCGATACAATCACCGCTGCCATGCAAGCAACGATTGATGAAACAGATCGTCGTCGAATTAAGCAGCAGGCCCATAATGAACTGCATGGGATTACCCCAAAGGGTATTAATAAGGCGGTGCGGGATATTATTGATGGAGTTGCTGGTCGTCAGATGCCCGATAAGAAGTCCGGCAAGAAAGACAAACATGGCAAGCCAATAGAGGTTATTACCAGCCCGGAACAATTGGCTAAACGAGTCGTGGAGTTAGAGGCAGATATGTATAAGCACGCTGAGAATCTGGAGTTTGAGGAAGCGGCAAGGAGTAGAGATAAAATTGAGGAGTTGCGGGCTGCTTATTACAGTCGTGCAGAAAGCGATTAATTATCATCAGTAGCGATACCTTGGATATGCTTAATTTCTGCTGGTTTGGGGTTTGCGATAAACCCGCTTTATGCTACTGTTCGCGCCGTTTTCTGGAGGCGCGTAGCTCAGTTGGTTAGAGCACTACCTTGACATGGTAGGGGTCGGTGGTTCGAATCCACTCGTGCCTACCATTTCGCCGTTCTCAGAGTGCTTTTAATGGGATTACTTTGGCTCGTTTATATCGTTGATTTGACCTTCGCTAATGTTGGTTAAAAATGGATTAAGAATGGGTGCAGGGAATTTCGTTTAAACCCTTGTTATATGAGGCATTCCGCATTAAAATCCGCCGCCTTATCGCATTGCGTGATCAGGTGGTCAATTTGACTGTGGGGCGTAATGGATTCGGACAATTAATTAAACGCGAGGGCACTAGCTATAGTAGCGAATAAGAAGGTACGTGTTAACGGTGGCATAACGGCCCCAGAGCTTCGAGTAATCGGAGCGGACGGGGAGCAAGTAGGAATAGTATCGTTGGCAGATGCGATGCAGGCAGCAGAAGACGCTAACCTGGATCTTGTAGAAATTTCACCGAATGCAGAACCGCCCGTTGCTAGGGTGATGGATTACGGTAAACATCTGTACCAAGACAGCAAACAAAAGGCTGCTGCCAGAAAGAAACAAAAGATAATTCACGTAAAAGAAATCAAATTCAGGCCAGGTACTGATGTCGGAGATTACGATATTAAGCTGCGTAAGTTGAAAGAGTTTCTTGAAAACGGGGATAAGACTAAAGTAACTTTACGATTTCGCGGTCGTGAACTAGCCCATAAAGAACTGGGTGCAGAGTTGCTAAAGCGAGTAGAGAAGGATTTAGCGGAGTATGGCGCAGTTGAGCAATTCCCTAAATTTGAAGGTCGCCAAATGGTTATGGTGTTGGCGCCTAAGAAGACTTAGTAAGGTTACCTAGTAAATTGTTTGCTAGATAGTTTGTTAGATAGTTAAGAGTAAGTATTTAGATTTAGAGAGAATTCGAGGGCATTATGCCGAAGATGAAGACATGTTCAGGCGCTGCAAAGCGTTTTAAAAAGACGGGTAGTGGTAAATTCAAGCGATCACAATCGCATTTGAATCACATACTCACAAAAAAGTCGCCTAAGCGAAAGCGTCAATTGCGCGCTGGGTTGATGGCAGAACCGGCTGATGCTCGCTTAATAGCGCGTATGCTGCCGTATAGTTAGGAGTTAGTAATGCCTAGAGTAAAACGCGGGGTCACAGCCCGAGCGCGTCATAAAAAAGTAATCGCGCAAGCCAAGGGTTACCGCGGTCGCAGGAAAAATGTTTTTCGAGTAGCGAATCAAGCGGTTTGGCGTGCGGGTCAGTATGCCTATCGTGATCGTCGCCAGCGTAAACGCCAGTTTCGTGCTTTGTGGATCGTGCGCATTAATGCCGCGGCTCGTGAGTGTGGTTTGTCGTATAGCCGGTTAATCAATGGCTTGTTAAAAGCCGAAATTGATTTGGATCGTAAAGTGTTAGCCGAATTGGCGGTTAATGACAAAATGGCTTTTGCGCAAATTGCAGATCAGGCTAAACAGGCTCTTGCTGCTTAAATTTTGCGTTAGCGTTTCGACTATAGTCGTTAGCGCTACAGAGAATATGCAGAGTAGCTAAAAGGCTCTTTGCAATAAGCTTCAGGCTTATGCATAGTTTAAAAAGGGGAAGGGTTAATACCTTTCCCCTTTTTGCTGTGTGAAACCCGCTCAATGTTATGTACATTAGCGCAATAGAAAATAGAGTAGTAAAACTATAAAAGATGATGGGTAACAGGTAATGAGCGATATTGATCTGGCTTCAATGTTGAAGCAGGCGACACTGGAGGTCGGGCAGGCCGGTTCACTGGCGGTGCTGGAGCAACTTCGGGTAGATTACCTGGGGAAAAAGGGCAGCTTAACTGGCCAGTTGAAAAAAATTGGCAGCTTGCCGCATGAGCAACGTTCTGCATTTGGCGCAGAAGTGAATAAAGCAAAAGCTGCGCTCGCCGATACCCTTCAAGTCCGACGCGATATTCTTGAAAATGAAAGTTTGCTTGCCGAGATTGAGGCAAGCGCGGTCGATATAAGCCTGCCGGCTCGAGGTTTAGCGACCGGCAGCGAACATTTGGTTAGCCGCAGCCTGCGTCGGATTGAGTCAATATTTGTACAAATGGGTTTTGGTGTCGCGCACGGTCCAGAGATCGAGGATGATTTCCATAACTTTGAAGCACTGAATATTCCTCCTGAACATCCTGCACGTGCAATGCACGATACTTTTTATACAACCGAAGGTAAGTTGTTGCGAACGCATACCTCACCGGTGCAAGTTCGGCATATGCTTGAAAACGAGCCACCAATCGCGATTATTGCACCTGGCCGCGTCTATCGTTGCGATTCCGACGTGACGCATACGCCGATGTTTCATCAAGTAGAAGGCTTGCTCGTTAATGAGGATGCCAGTTTTGCGGACTTGAAAGGTATCCTGCTAAGTTTTGTCAGACAGTACTTTGAGGCCGATTTGGATATTCGTTTGCGGCCATCCTATTTTCCGTTCACTGAGCCTTCTGCAGAGGTGGATATAAGTTGCGTTTTTTGTACTGGTAAGGGTTGCCGAATCTGCAAGCAAACGGGCTGGATTGAAGTTTTAGGTTGCGGCATGGTGCATCCAGAAGTTTTTCGTCACGTAGATATTGATTCTGATAAGTACCGTGGTTTCGCATTTGGTATTGGTATCGAACGCCTAAGCATGTTGCGTTACGGAGTTGATGATCTGCGGTTATTTTTTGAGAACGATCTAGCCTTTTTGAGGCAATTTCAATGATTATTACCGAACAGTGGTTACGTCAGTGGGTGGATACTGACCTAAACGTAAATGAAATTGCCGACGTGTTAACACTCGCGGGTTTAGAGGTTGATGCTGTTGAACCAATAGGCCTACCACATGACAAAGTGATCGTTGGTGAGATTGTAAGTGCTGCACCGCACCCGGATGCAGATCGCTTGCAAGTTTGTCAGGTGAGTGATGGCAAGGAGAGCTTTCAAGTAGTGTGTGGTGCAAAAAATGCACGGGTTGGTATTAAGGTGCCGTACGCAATGATTGGTGCTGAATTGCCTGATATTAAAATCAAGAAGGCAAAGCTTCGAGGCGTTGAGTCCTTTGGCATGCTGTGCTCGGGTGAGGAGCTAGGCCTGCATTCGCCTGTTAAAGGACTGCTTGAGTTGCCAGACGATTCAAAAACTGGGCAACCGTTAATAGAGACCTTGGGTGGTGCTGATTACGCGATCGATATAGACCTAACGCCTAACCGAGGTGATTGTTTAAGTGTGTTAGGTGTAGCCAGAGAATTGAGAGTTCTACAAGGGTCTGAAATCAAGAGTTTACCTGATGACTCTGTAGAGCAGAGTAGTACCGCGAAGGTGGCAGTTGATAATCGGGAAAAGCAGTCTTGTACCGCCTATAGAGCGAGAGTGATAGAAGGGATTGACCGCGAGGCTGTTACCCCATTATGGCTAGCTGAGCGGCTTCGGCGCTCGGGGATTAAGCCAATAAACCCTGTGGTTGATGTGACTAATTACGTCATGTTGGAAACAGGCCAGCCTTTGCACGGTTTTGATCGGCGGCAAGTTGGGGATGGGATTGTGGTTCGCAATGCGAATGGCGGAGAGAAGCTGTTATTGCTAAATGGCGATGAGGCTGAATTGTCTGCGGATACGCTACTGATTGCGCGCGAAGATGGTCAACCGCTGGCGATAGCTGGTGTTATCGGTGGGGAGACATCCGGTGTTTACGATGACACTGATGATGTTGTACTTGAAGCCGCCCATTTTAGTCGAGCTGCGATTGCGGGTAAGGCTCGACAGTACGGTGTAAGTACAGATAGCTCGCACCGATACGAGCGTGGCGTCGATCCATTACTAGGTCAATTAGCTATAGAGTACGCTACTCGCCTGATGCAGGAGATATGCGGAGGCAAGGCTGGGCCTATAGTTGAGGACAATGCCCAAGCACCAGAAACGACTAAAGTGAGTTTAAGATATAACTATTTGTGCGAGCTGCTAGGTTTTAGTATTCCACAGCCAGAGGTGCATGAGTTATTGCGTCGAATATCGCCCGATGTGGTCGAGACAGATTCAGGTTGGACTATTACAGCACCATCATATCGGCACGATATGGCCTTTGAGGCGGATTTGGTTGAAGAAGTTGCTAGGGTGTTTGGCTATGATCGGATTCCTACCAAACTACCTAGCCTGGTACCTTCTTCACGTATTGCACGTGAAGGCGATATCGATCCCTCTGCTGTAAGCAGAACAATGATTGCCCGTGATTACAATGAAACCATTAGTTATAGCTTTATTGATCCTGAGTGGGATGCTGATTATGGAAGTGGCGAAACACCGGTTAATTTAGCGAACCCACTGAGCGAGAACATGTCGGTTATGCGTACCAGCCTACTGCCAGGGCTGTTAAACAGCGCAGTGTTAAACCTAAATCGACAAGTGGACAGGATTCGACTATTTGAAATTGGCGGAACATATAGTTTAGTTGATAATGAAACTGTTGAAATACAAAGACTTGGGGCGCTTTGTTCTGGGCCTGCATTACTGGAATCTTGGGAAGGTGATGTTCGACTCACAGATTTTTTTGATGTAAAGTCTGAGCTTCGGGCCATCTTGTGCTTGACTCCATTCCCGAATTCTTTTACATTCAGGCAGTTAGAGCACAAACCTCTCGCCGATAATCAAGTTTTAGGCATTTATATAAATGGTGAGAAAGTAGGCTGGTTAGGGCGAATACAGCCTGTAATAGAACGAAAATTAGGTTTTGAATCGCCAGTTTACGCGTTTGAGTTAAGGCTTGATCGACTAAGTAGTCAGCAGTTGGTTAGATATCACCCGATATCCAAGCTACCTGCGGTGAAAAGAGATTTAGCTTTGGTAGTTGATTCGGATGTGGCTGCGGGCGATATTGAGGCAACTATAAAATCGGTTTGCAGCGAAGAATTAGCAAACATAGAATTATTTGATGTTTATCAGGGTGATAAAGTACCTGATGGATGTAAAAGTTTAGCGTATCGAATTACACTTCAGAGTGTAAGTAAGACGCTTACTGAAGAAGATATTGATCGAGTTGTAGGCGAATTATTAAGTCAACTCGAAAAAGTGCACAACGCTACATTGAGATAACTGCATTGTAGCCGTGACAATTAAAAGTAGATTGTCACTGTGAGATAGGGTTGTCACCGCAAGGTAGATAGTCAGCTAGAAAGTAGATAAATATAAGAATAGTAGGGGTTTAATATGGCAGTTACGAAGGCAGAACTTGCGCTAGTGCTCTATGAAGAGCTGGGGTTTAATAAGCGCGAAGCAAAAGACTTTATCGAAGAGTTTTTCGAGGCTATAAAGTCATCGCTTTCTGCTGAGCAAGCCGTGAAGCTATCAGGATTTGGTAACTTTGGGTTGCGTGATAAAAACGCTCGTCCTGGCCGAAACCCTAAAACGGGTGAAGAAATTCCTATTACGGCTCGTCGTGTAGTTACGTTTAAGTCGAGCCTGAAATTGAAGGAGCGTGTGGCGGCAAATACTGAGAAATTAGTAAGCCAGGGCGCTATTTAGAAAGGTAAATTTGTCTTTCTAGAACTAAATAAATAAACAATAAGAATATTAAAATTTAGGGGCATAACATGTTGGATCATGGCGATAATGCAAATCTTCCTCCGATACCGAGTAAGCGGTATTTTACTATTGGTGAGGTAAGTGACCTATGTGCGGTTAAACCACACGTTTTACGATACTGGGAGCAAGAATTTAATCAGCTTAACCCGGTAAAGCGGCGTGGAAATCGACGTTATTACCAGCGTCACGAAGTACAGTTGATCCGACGGATTCGTGGTTTGTTGTATGTCGAAGGGTTCACCATTGGTGGTGCTCGTAATCAGCTAGAGCAAGAAGTTTCTGCAACGGGTGCAGTTGCAGCCGCGCCAGGTTCTATGCGAAAGGAGATTATTTCGGATATGATTCGCGAGCTGGATGATATTATTACTTTGTTGGACGATTAGCAGGTCTTTTAAATACGGTCTTATTAGGGAAGGCATTAAGAATTAATTAAGATCAAGTAAATCGATCTTTGGTAGAATGGGTCAGTAGAGCACAGAGCGTTAGTTCTGTGCTTTTCTTTTGAATGTTCGGGGCGTAGCGCAGCCTNNTAGCGCACCGCAATGGGGTTGCGGGGGTCGGAGGTTCAAATCCTCTCGCCCCGACCACTAAAATAAAGGGCTCGGTTTTCGAGCCCTTTTTGTTTTGTAGGATACTTTCTAAATTGAATCTACCGGTTATTAAAACAAACCTTCCAACCAAGCCCTATACGCATTAAAATTCGCACAACCGATCTGGCAGATGCTATTTATAATTTTAGTGGCCGGGTTAATTCTAAAAATAGCGTCAACTTGATAAACCTTCCATGAACTCCACTACGCAAGGTATCGGAATGACCTCTGCGCGCACACGGAAGCGCCTGATTGCTATTCTGTCTGATGCTGGAATACGAAGCCCCATTGTTCTATCGGCTATGGAAGATGTGCCGCGGCATTTGTTTGTGGACGAAGCGCTAGCGACAAGAGCTTATGAAAACACTGCGCTACCTATCGGGCATGGTCAAACAATTTCACAGCCTTATATTGTGGCGCTAATGTGTGAACAACTACTTAACGCCGCAAGTTCAGGCCCGGTATTAGAAATTGGAACAGGTTGCGGTTATCAGGCAGCCGTGTTGTCAAAATTATTTAAAAAAGTAGTTTCTATTGAGCGTGTGGGTGAACTTTGTCGGCAAGCACGAGATAGATTATTCACCCTAAAATTTCACAATGTACATTGTGTTCACGGTGATGGATTTGACGGATTTGCGGAGCGTGCGCCTTATAGCGGGATAATTGCCGCAGCGGCTAGCGATGATGTGCCCACCGTGTTGCTAGAGCAATTGGCAATGGGTGGCCGATTAGTCATGCCTATCGATCGTGGAGCAAAGCAGTCTCTTATTGTGATTGATCATGATCAAGGTGGTTTCACGGAAAGAGAGATTGAAACGGTTAAATTCGTGCCACGCGTTTCCGGGGTAACACGATAGAGCACTTACGTACGATAGTTTTATATAGCCGCACAAATAGTTTGAGAAATAATTTAATAATCTGTCCTAGCGATTAATATTATGAGAATCCGTATATTTGAGCCTATTTATCGTCAGGTGATGGTTTGGTCGAGGCATCGATTAGCGCCAGTCTACCTTGGGCTAATCAGCTTTGCTGAATCGTCTTTTTTTCCAGTGCCGGTGGATGTGATGCTTGCACCAATGGTGTTGGCGAAGCGCAGTGCCGCTTGGCGTTTTGCCTTTATCGCGACTATTACATCAGTATTAGGGGGAATTGCGGGCTATTTTATTGGTATGTATCTATTTGATAGTATGGGTCAATGGATGTTGGATGCATATCATGCCCATGAACGATTTGAACAAGTACAAGCGCTATTTTCTGAGTATGGTGTGTGGATTGTGTTTATCGCGGGCTTTACGCCTATTCCGTATAAGGTTTTTACTATTGCATCGGGTGTTATTGGGGTGGCGTTAATTCCGTTTGTTATTGCATCGTTGTTTGGCCGTGCGGGACGTTTTTTTCTGGTGAGCGCTATAATCTGTTGGGGCGGGCCTGCAATTGAAGATTCACTTGAAAAATGGGTTGAACGCATCGGGTGGGCGACATTATTGCTGATTGTTTGCGGTTTAGGCATTTCTAAAATGGCGTAATTCATTGATGACGTACTGATTCTGATGATGCACCGACCCTAGTAAAGCGTATCATTTGTATTTTCAATAATAGGGTTAACTATAGGTCAAATTCAACAATGATGAAGGGTTCAAAAGGTTGGACTTCTATGCGTAACATGCGCCTCTCGAGTGTATTTGGCTACTTACTGATGTTGCTAATACTTGGCGGATGCGCGAATCCAACGGTGCCAGTTTCGGAACGCGATACGCTTAGCGTGCGTGAAGAGGTTGAGTTACTGGGTGGTAGTGTGATTCGAATCGTGCAGCAAGGTGATACTTTGTACAGTGTTGCTTTTGATGCTGGGATAGATTTTCGGCAGTTGGCACAATGGAATCGTATTGGTGAGCCGTACATCATTTCTGTTGGACAACGAATACGGCTAACCAAGCCTGATAATTTTGTGGCTCGTGCAACGGGTCCAAATTCGAGCAGTGGTGGTGGGTTAAATGCATCTTCACGCGCTGGGGGCACCAGCGGCTCGACGGTGAGTTCGCGTTCGGTATCCAGCAGTACTAGAGCTTCATCGATAAGTGCTGGGGCCACACCCACTTCCTGGTTATGGCCAGTCACTGGTAAAGTTATTGGAACTTATAACCCGAGCGTTGGACGCAAAGGAATCGATATTGCCGGCGCGGCAGGTTCGACCATCAAAGCTGCTGCGAGTGGTCGAGTGGTTTACTCTGGCACTGGTCTTCGTGGTTATGGCGAAATGCTGATCTTAAAACATAGTGAAGAGTTTCTTAGTGCGTACGCTCATAATCGACGTATTTTGGTTAAGGAGGGTGAGCAAGTTCAGCAGGGTCAAAAGATTGCCGAATTGGGTAATTCGGGTACGGATAAATATATGCTTCACTTTGAGATACGACGTTTAGGCCAGCCCGTTGATCCGAGTCAATACCTTCCGCGTCCGGGCTAACTTTTTCGAGTAAAAACCTTGTGGGATTAACGACATTTCATTAAGACGAAGATACAATACCGTCTGACTTATAAAGCCGCCGAAGTTTGTCTAGCCGCTGGCCTAAACTTATTTGATTCAAGCATTGTTAAACATTCTTTTGCCAAACGGGTAACCCGAAATCACCGCAACAACACGTCTCGTTCGCACTAACCAATACCATGGCTGATACCACTAACGATTTTCCTCGAATAAAGCGCTTGCCGCCCTACGTTTTTAATATCGTTAATGAGTTGAAAGCGGAGGCGCGTAAGCGGGGCGAAGATATAATCGATTTCGGGATGGGGAATCCTGATCAAGCAACTCCTCAGCCAATTATTGATAAATTATGTGAAGCGGCTCAACGCCAAGATACGCATCGCTATTCTTTATCCAAAGGCATACCGCGCTTACGAAAGGCAATTTGTAGTTGGTATAAGCGTCGTTACAACGTAAGCCTGGATCCCGATAGCGAAGCAATTGTTACGATCGGTTCAAAGGAGGGGCTTGCCCATTTGGCATTGGCAACAGTAGAGCCTGGCGATGCCGTATTAGTCCCGAACCCTGCGTATCCCATACATCCTTATGGGTTCGTAATTGCGGGAGCTGATATCCGTCACGTTCCTTTAACTCCAGATGTTGATTTTTTTGAAGAATTAGAAAGAGCCATACGGAATGCATGGCCTAAACCAAAAATGCTGGTGTTGAATTTTCCGAGTAACCCGACCGGAGACTGCGTTGATTTGGAGTTTTTTGAAAAGGTCGTTGCAGTCGCAAGAGAGCATGGGATTTGGGTTATTCATGATCTGGCCTATGCAGACATCGTATTCGATGGGTATAAAGCACCATCGATACTCGAGGTCGAAGGGGCTATGGATGTTGCAGTGGAGTTTTTTAGCTTATCGAAAAGTTTCAATATGCCCGGGTGGCGTGTCGGATTTATGGTGGGTAATCGGGAGCTTGTTGGGGCATTAGCTCGAATGAAATCATACCTTGATTATGGAATGTTTACGCCTATACAGGTTGCTGCGATATTGGCGCTAGAGTCACCTGATTCCGATAAATGGTCCAGCGAAATTCGGGACATGTATCAGGATAGGAGAGACACTTTGTGCGATGGATTGCAGACCGCGGGTTGGCCGGTGATACCTCCTAAAGCGACGATGTTTCTGTGGGCAAAAATACCTGAGCCGTTTAATTTAATGGGCTCCCTAGAATTTAGCAAAATGTTAATTAATCAAGCTGGCGTTGCTGTGTCTCCAGGAATAGGTTTCGGTGAATATGGTGATGGATATGTACGTTTTGCCTTAATCGAAAACAAACACCGGATTCGTCAAGCATGCAAAGGCATCAAGAACGTTTTTAAGAACCCTAAGGCAGCTTTAGCTGCTCACTCTGCGTAAGCAGCTTCCAGTTAGTGATATTCGGATACATTAGTTTAGATCGGTGATTCAAAAGTGACAGACGTTATAAAGATAGGGTTATTGGGATTGGGCACCGTTGGCGGAGGTACAGTTAACGTTATTCAGCGAAATGCCGCTGAAATTACCCGACGAACCGGCAAGTCACTGCAAATAGTTGCAGCAGCGGTTCGCGACATTAATGCAGACCGGATTTGCAGTACTGATGCACTCGAGCTTACTGAGGATGCGCTGAGCATTGTCGATAACCCTGAGATCGATATCGTCGTTGAATTGATGGGTGGTACCGATGCAGCATTTGACCTGGTAATAAGAGCGATCGGCAATGGCAAGCATGTAGTGACCGCTAATAAGGCGCTGATTGCCATACGCGGGAATGAAATTGTTCAGGCAGCCGAACAAGCTAAAGTTATGGTGGCTTTTGAGGCTGCTGTTGCCGGTAGCATCGGTATTATTAAAGCGCTTCGCGAGGGGTTTTCTGGAAATCAGATTCGGTCAGTTGCCGGCATTATTAATGGTACCGGCAATTACATTTTGACAGCGATGGGTGATGAGCATCGTGATTTCTCGGATGTATTGGCAGAAGCACAAGCGCTTGGGTATGCAGAAGCTGATCCCTCATTTGATGTTGATGGAATTGATGCCGCGCATAAGTTGACAATAATGGCCTCACTCAGCTTTGGGATGCCGTTATGTTTTGATCAGGTTTTTACTCAAGGCATTCGAGACATCACACTCGCTGATATTCAAATGGCCGATGAGTTTGGTTACCGCATAAAGCACTTGGGTATTGCGAGACGCACTGAAGATGGGGTGGAGCTGCGGGTACATCCGACCTTGGTGTCTAAAGAACACCTTTTAGCTAATGTAAACGGAGTAATGAATGCTGTTTATGTGGATGCTGACGCCGCTGGCCCGAGTCTCTTATACGGTGCTGGCGCTGGGGCCGATCCCACTGCATCATCGATTGTTGCGGATCTTGTCGATGTTGCTAGAAGTATGGGTTCTCCGGCAACACATGTTCCGACGCTAGGGTTTCAGGCAAGTCAGGTTGAAGAGTTAGCCGTTGTGCCTCAAGCCTCTTTTAGAAGTGCTTATTTTTTACGAATGGAAGTAACGGACCAACCCGGTGTGTTAGCTGAAATCTCGAGTATTTTTGCAGCGCTTGGAGTTAGTATTGAAGCAGTCAATCAAAAAGAACCACCGCGCGGTGCTGACACTGCGTCGATTAGCTTGATTACTCAGTTGACCGATGAAGCAAAAATTATTAATGCGATTGGTAAGCTGGAAGACTTGTCGCAGGTCGCGAGTGCCGTTAATCTAATCCGCGTTGAACAGTTTTAATTTACCGCTCAGTTTTGACTTAACCATTTTATCTAAATACTTTTGGGTATAGCGGAATGAGTAAATCAATGGGCTTATTAACGAATAAAAATAATTTGCCAGGAAAGCTTTGGAGAGAAACATGCATTACACCGGACTAATCGATAAATACCGCTCTCGGATGCCGTTATCGCCAGGCACTCCCGCCGTAAGTTTGAGTGAGGGGAATACACCACTAATTAAACTAAATAATATCCCGAAAGACCTCGGAATTGATGTCGACCTATATGTTAAGTACGAAGGTCTTAATCCGACTGGGTCTTTCAAAGATCGAGGGATGACTGTTGCCGTAACGCGAGCAGCAGAGCTTGGCAGTAAATCGATTATTTGTGCTTCTACCGGCAATACATCCGCATCTGCGGCTGCATATGCAGCGCGCGCTGGGATGACGGCATTTGTGTTAATTCCGGATGGTAAGATTGCGCTGGGCAAGCTGGCTCAAGCAATGATGCACGGTGCGCAAATTATTCAGATTCGGGGAAACTTTGATGACGGTATGCAGTTGGTTAAGGAGATTTCTGCGGATGCACCGATTACATTGGTCAATTCTGTGAATCCTTATCGAACGCAAGGTCAGAAAACCGCTGCGTTTGAGGTGGTTGACGCACTCGGTAGGGCTCCTGACTACCATTGTTTGCCGGTAGGTAACGCAGGCAATGTATCTGCATATTGGATGGGTTATACAGAATATAGCTCCGACGCGGATAGCCCATGGAGTGCATCAACGCGTGAGCCGGATGCTAATTTTCCATACTTTCGAGAAAAGATAGTAGATTCGAGACCAATAATGGTTGGGTACCAAGCTGCAGGCGCTGCCCCGTTAGTTAATGGCGCACCTATGGATAACCCGGAAACAATAGCGACGGCAATCAGAATTGGTCGACCGCAATCGTGGGATCACGCGATTGCAGCTCGTGATGAATCTGGCGGATGGTTTGATGCCATGACCGATGAGGAGATTTTAACCGCGCAAAAATTATTGGCGAGTCGTGAGGGAGTATTTGTTGAGCCTGCGTCTGCCGCTTCTATTGCTGGGGTAATGCAGGATCTGAAGTCTGAAAAAATTCCGGCCGGGAGCACGATTGTTTGTACCGTAACGGGGCACGGTCTCAAAGATCCTGATACAGCCGTGGCGCAGTCTGCAACTCCTGTAACCGTCGACGCGAATCTTGATGCTGTTAAGCGTTTAATACTGGCGGAGTAGTAATTTCGATTGGTATTTTTACCGACTATTAAAATATATTAGAGCTTGCTTAAATATCTAGGAACTTAATGCATTAATGCGGCATAATCAGAGGGGAAAATTACGGTTGTCCTAACTTGTGACTATACGACTAACTAAATTGGTTAACCGATGGTGCTGCATTTTTATGCTAGCCCTGTCTGCAGCAGCCTCCCCGGCTTGGGCGCAGGTTGACGGGACAGCTCCCGCTGGACAAAGTGATCAAATAACTCTCAATCTACAGGACGTAGATATTCGAGTACTCATCAATACAGTTGCAGAAGTTACCGGACGTAACTTCGTAGTGGACCCTCGAGTAAAGGTTTGGGTGCTTCCTCGAAAAGTAAATGCGCTTCGTCGAAAAACAAAACAAATTTTGGTTTTTCTGCATCTCCGACTTCTGGCAGTGTTTCAAATAATTCAGACAGTAGCCACAACAAGAAGTTCGCATATAACTTGGGAGAGGTCTGCATGACTTTGGTTACGTCAAGAATATTGATAACCCCCCGTCCTGAAAAATCACTAGCCATCAAGTCATTAAGGTTTATCGCTGGTTCACCCATGAAGATTTCGGCACCTTGTTCTTCAAGTACTAATAAGCCTCGTTGAATAGCACCAATACTGGCATTAGTTATATTTCCATATTCGCCTTTTAGTTCCTTTGAGTGTTCACTCATCCAGTTCAGTAAATCCCGTAAATCTACTAAGTCTAAAAGCAACCAACCATTGTCATCAGCAATTTTGAAACACGAATACAATATTCCTGTTTGGGTATCGTTCAATTCGAGCATATTGGATAACAAGAGCGGTCCCATATCGGAAACTGTGGCTCTTAAAGGATGGCCAGCGTTGCCAAATAAGTCCCAAAACACCACCGGTGATGGTTGCGCTCGAAAATCTTGCATATTAATAAAGTCTATACGCTCGTCGATTTTATGGTGTGGTTTCGCGGGTTTCCCTAGGCCACTTAAATCACCTTTTACGTCCGCTAAAAGGACTGGTACGCCTAGCTTTGAAAACCCTTCTGCGAGAACTTGTAGAGAAATTGTCTTTCCTGTGCCTGTGGCTCCAGCGATCATGCCGTGGCGATTAGCCATTTTGGCCGGCATAATGATCTGCTTATCTCCGTTTCCGCCAAGTAAAATTGAAGCTATGTCAGTCATCAAAGGTTCTCAATTGTTGTGTTAAGTTGGTCGGTTCATGCGGTTGTTCGACGCATATATTAGTTCAAGCCCGCATCTTGGATGCTAGCAATAGCGCATCTATTTGTCCTGTATAATTTCGGTGTTGCACAGCGTATATGAGACCATTAACCTAATCTATGCGCTGGGTCTCTAGCTGTGTAGAATGCTTGTATTGGATTTAGGCTAGCAAGTGGGAGTTTTGTGAAAACTGACAAACTAGAAGAAAATTATCGAGAAATTCTACTCGGAATTGGTGAAGATTTAAGTCGTGATGGTTTGTTGGCAACCCCTGCCAGGGCAGCACGTGCTATGCAGTTCTTGACACAAGGCTACGGTAAAGAGCTGGATGAAGTCGTAAATAACGCGATTTTTGAATCTTCTAATGATCAGATGGTGGTCGTACAGGATATCGAGGTTTACTCACTGTGTGAGCATCACGTACTGCCCTTTTTAGGACGTTGTCATGTTGGGTATTTGCCAACTGGTAAGGTTATTGGTCTGTCCAAGATTGCTCGCATTGTTGACATGTATGCTCGTCGACTCCAAATTCAAGAGGGATTGACTCAACAAATTGCCGAGGCAGTTATGAAGGTCACCGGTGCGCGCGGGGTGGGGGTGCTAATGGATTGTAAGCATATGTGCATGATGATGCGCGGTGTTGAGAAACAGAATTCGTCGATGAAAACTTCGGTGATGTTGGGAAACTTTCGGTCTGATGAAGCAACTCGTGCTGAGTTCTTAAGCCTTGTATCAATTTAGGTCTAAGTATTTTGGTTTAGTTATAGATTTATCGCGTTCGACGCGGTAGGAGAAAAGTATATGAAATGGCGAGCTGGTAGGCGAAGTAGTAATGTTGAGGATCGCCGTGGTCGTCGGACAACGTCCGGACCGCGAATGGGCAAGATGAGCGGCGGAATGCTAGTGGTTGTCGTTGCTGCAACATTATTATTTGGCGGAGACATGGGCGATGTGCTGAGATTGGTGACTTCAAATATGGGGTCTAGTGGCGGGGCTACTCAATCCAGTCCGGTTCAACCTTCTGCCGCAGATGCAGAGGCTGCAGAATTTGTTTCCGTTGTGCTCGGTGAAACTGAAGCGACTTGGGAGCAGGTTTTCGCGCAGTCCGGCAGTAAATATGAAGCGCCAACTTTGGTGCTGTACAGTGATGTTACTCAAACTGCCTGTGGCATGGGTCAAGCCGCAGCTGGGCCGTTTTATTGCCCTGGGGATCATCAGGTGTATATTGATTTGAGCTTCATTCGGGAACTACAGCGGCTTGGAGCTCCAGGTGATTTTGCGTTTGCGTATGTAGTTGCGCATGAGGTTGGCCATCATGTTCAGAATATAGTTGGAACTGCCGATCAGGTAAGGGCTGCTCAATCTAGGGCTAGCAAATCGGAAAGTAATCAATTGTCCGTCATGATGGAGCTTCAAGCAGATTGCTATGCAGGTGTTTGGGCAAATCACACACAAAGGCGCACACAAATGCTTGAGGATGGTGATATTGATGAAGGCCTAAAGGCGGCAGCTGCAGTTGGGGATGATCGATTGCAAAGAATGTCCGGGCGAGCCGTGCATCCGGAATCGTTTACTCATGGGAGCTCGGAGCAGCGCATGCGCTGGTTTAGAAGTGGGCTGGAAAGCGGGGATATTAAATCCTGCAACACTTTCGGTTGAATGGCAGCTTTATTGGTTAAACCAAACTAGCAAAAAATATTTCACCCATTACGAGCATATCTGAGCATGTCTCAGTTAAAAACTCGTGCTGTTGTTACTTGTTCGCCTACATACAACGTGAGCACTTCGTCGATTAATTCAACGTAGCTAGCTTGTTCATACCAGTCGCCTAGTACAATTCGAGTATTGGTCGGAATATTTTCGCCGGCGGTAGTGTTCGAAGCTGGGTATTTGTGAATTTCTGGCCGGTGAGTATGGCCATGGATCATTAGCTTTACTGAGTGTTTTTGGAAAGCGTTAGCAACTGCGGATTCAGTCACGTCCATAATTGCTTCAGAATAATCGGGATTTTTGGAATTACTAAGGGATCTTGCTTGCATCGCTTGTTCAATTCTTGAATCAATAGATTGATTTAGAAACTGTTCTTGCCATTCTGGTTGGTTAACCATATTACGGAAACTTTGATGCTCAATATCATCTGTACATAAACTGTCACCGTGTAACAATAATATTTGTTGGTCATTCACGGTTACCAGAAACTCATCATGAAGGTATTCAAAGCCTGCCCGTGTACAGAATTCCTTTCCTACTAGAAAATCGCGATTTCCCGGCATAAAAAACAAGTTCACACCCGAGTCGGCCAAACGCTTGAATTCATCAATCACGCAATGAGCGCCCAATTTTGATGATGCATCATCCCCTATCCAATATTCGAATAGATCACCCAGCACATAAATAGCTTTTGCGGGTTTGGTTTTTTCGCGCATAAAGTAGATAAAATACTCGGTACTTTTAGGGCGATTTGGGGTTAGATGTAAATCTGAAATGAAAAGCGTCGACATAAGTCTCTGGCTGAAGGTGCGTGTACCAAGATTTGATTACGATTGTCTCGGCAAACCACTAGAAGGTCAAATTGCAGAACTAACCGAAACCACCACTAATTTGGCTGATTAATACCCAATTTTCTTTGAAATCGGCTTTTTTGTTGGAGGGCTGGCGTTTATAATCCGCAGCCTTGCCCCGCGTGCGGGGTTTTTTTAATTGAGTAGAGTTTGCAGAGACTAAACGCGTAGAACGCTATTTATTTTTCCGTTAGTGTATTCGGGCAAAATGAGCAGCAATTGATCGTCTCGCGTTGTTTCCCCATTAATCTGGGGCGGGAGAAATGTAGTGCAATTATCAGGCGCTGATATTCTTATCAAAAGCTTGCATGAAACTGGTGTCGAAGTGGTGTTCGGTTATCCTGGTGGTGCGGCATTGCATATTTATGATGCGATGTATCGTCAAGATGATGTGAAGCATTATTTAGTCAGGCATGAACAAGGAGCAACCCACGCAGCTGACGGCTATGCCCGGTCAACCGGCAAGCCTGGTGTGGTGTTGGTGACCTCAGGGCCAGGAGTGACTAATGCAGTCACAGGTATCGCTACTGCGTATATGGACTCGATCCCTATGGTAGTAATTTCTGCTCAAGTTATGACTCCGCTTATCGGAGGAGATGCTTTTCAAGAAGTGGATGCGGTGGGTGTCACCAGACCAATAGTAAAACATAACTTCTTAATTAAAAATGTTGATGATGTCGCAGCGACTATGAAAAAGGCCTTTCATATCGCTACAACAGGTCGGCCAGGTCCCGTTGTTGTCGATGTACCCAAAGATATCACCGCTCAAGTGACCGAGTACGTTTGGCCCGAAGACGTGGATATTCGCTCCTACCCGAGTACTCCCGATGCAGATGTGAATCAGGTCAAAAAAGCTGTCGATGCATTATTAGCATCTCGTAGACCGGTTATTTATAGTGGTGGCGGAGTGCTGCTTTCAGGCGCTGAAGAAGAATTGGTTGAGTTGGTGCGTTTGTTGGGCTATCCGTGTACCAACACGCTTATGGGGCTAGGTGCTTTCCCTTATGATGACCCTTTATTTATAGGGATGCTGGGAATGCATGGGACCTATGAATCAAACATGGCAATGCATGACGCTGACCTCATATTGTCTGTGGGTGCTCGTTTTGATGATCGGATTACTGGCGAGACGAGTACATTTGCGCCCAATGCGACAATCATTCACATTGATATTGACCCGGCTCAAATTGCTAAAAATATTCCAACTGAGATACCGGTGGTCGGTGATGCCAAGCAAGTTTTGCAAGCGATGCTTGCCAGATTACGTAAAGCCAAAGCGAAACCGGATGCGGCTGCGATTAAACAGTGGTGGAAGATAATCGAGGCTTGGCAGGCAAAAAATAGCTATGCCTATGATGATAGTGATATAGAAGTCATTAAGCCTCAATTCGTGGTCCAAAAGTTACATGAGATAACCGGCGGGAATGCTTTTGTAACCTCTGACGTTGGTCAACATCAAATGTTTGCGGCTCAATTTTATGGGTTTAATAAAACTCGTCGCTGGATAAACTCTGGCGGTCTCGGCACGATGGGGTTTGGCCTGCCATCGGCAATGGGCGTACAAGTTGCTCATCCTGATGCCGACGTCGCTTGCGTGACGGGTGAAGGCAGTATCGTTATGTGCATTCAAGAATTGTCTACATGTAAACAGTACGATCTTCCGATAAAGGTTATTAACTTGAATAATCGTTACCTAGGAATGGTGCGGCAGTGGCAAGAGTTCTTCTACGATCGACGATATTCCAATTCGTATATGGACTCTATTCCAGATTTTGTGAAATTGGCAGAGGCTTACGGTCATGTAGGCATGCAGATTACTAAGCCGTCTGATGTGGAAGGTGCGCTAAAAGAAGCCTTTGCAATGAAAGATCGCTTGGTATTCATGGACTTTATTACTGATCAAAAAGAAAACGTTTATCCGATGATTGCTGCCGGTAAACCGCACAATGAAATGCACATGCGTCCTGATTTTGAATCGGGTGGCAAAGCCGGCAACGAGGAGAAATAATAATGCGGCATATTATTTCTGTTTTGTTGGAAAATGAGGCGGGAGCACTATCTCGCGTGGCGGGGTTGTTTTCTGCCCGTGGTTACAATATTGAATCGCTCACAGTGGCGCTGACTAATGAAGCATCGCTTTCTCGTATGACAATTGTTACGCGCGGTAGTGATAAGGTCGTTGATCAAATAGTCAAACAGCTTAATAAGCTTATCGATGTGGTCAAATTGGTGGATTTAACCGAAGGCTCGCATATTGAGCGTGAACTAATGGTAGTCAAGGTGGCGGCTGTGGGGACTCAGCGGGACGAAATCAAGCGTTTGGTGGATATCTTCCGAGGCAGGATATTGGACGTTACAGAAACTACTTTTATTGTGGAATTGACAGGCACTAGCGAAAAGCTAGATGCTCTAATTTCCGCTCTGGAGCTGACCAATATTATTGAAGTAGTTCGATCAGGGCCAACTGGTATCGCACGTGGTTTGAGTTCCCTCACGGTGTGAGATGCTTTTGCCATCTACAACAGAATTCGACTCTTTTGGATAGAGTCAATTAATTATATACAGAGGAAAATACTAGATGAAAGTTTTATATGATGAAGATGCTGACCTATCGGTTATTAGAGGATTAAAAGTAGCTATAATTGGCTATGGCTCACAAGGTCACGCACATGCCAACAATTTAAAAGATAGCGGGGTGGAGGTAGTAGTTGGTCTTCGCGCGGGTTCAGAAAGTTGGGAGAAAGCTCGAAATGCGGGTTTAGCTGTTGCTGAAGTACCCGAAGCTGTAAAGCAGGCTGATTTCGTAATGATGTTGGTACCAGATGAGCATCAGGCTAGTATTTATACTGCACAAATCGGCGATAATCTTAAGCAAGGTGCAACACTGGCTTTTGCTCATGGTTTTAGCGTTCATTTTGGGTTTATTACACCGCGACCAGATGTAGACGTTGTTATGGTTGCTCCCAAAGGTCCGGGTCACCTTGTTCGTTCTACTTATATTAATGGTGGCGGTGTGCCGACATTGATTGCGGTGTACCAAGATGCCTCAGGTTCTGCGGCAGACAAAGCGTTGTCCTATGCGTCTGCAAATGGTGGTGGCCGTGCTGGTGTTATCGAAACTAACTTTAAGGAAGAAGCTGAAACTGATTTGTTCGGCGAACAAGCAGTTTTATGTGGTGGTGCATCGGCTTTGGTTATGGCTGGTTTTGAAACCTTGGTAGAAGCTGGTTATTCTCCGGAAATGGCTTATTTTGAGTGTTTGCACGAACTTAAATTGATTGTCGATCTAATGTATGAAGGTGGTATTCAGAATATGCGTTATTCGATTTCAAATACCGCTGAGTATGGCGACGTGAGCCGTGGTCCGCGAATTGTGACATCTGAAACAAAGGCAGAAATGAAAAAGGTATTGGAAGAAATCCAAAGCGGTAAATTTGCCAATGAGTGGATGGCTGAAAATGCTAATAACTGTGAAAATTTTAATAAATTGCGGAAGCGTGATGCAGATCATGAAATTGAAAAGGTTGGTGCCAAATTACGTGCCATGATGCCTTGGATCAATGATGGTCGCTTAGTCGATAAGTCAGTCAACTAATTGAGATAGACGGCCGATACTAGTAAATAATCATGTCATCTAAAGTAATTGATGAGCAACCGATAATCGCGCGCGAGGGTTGGCCGTTTCTCGCGATCTCTGTTTTGGTATCCAGCCTGGCTAGTATCTATGCGCCCGTCTGGGTGGCTTTGGTGTTTTGGGTTCTAAGCGTGTTTGTTTTGCAGTTCTTTCGTGACCCTGTACGCTCAATTCCACAGGGGGAAGGGCTGATTGTGGCACCGGCTGATGGCCGTGTGATTTGGACGGGTATTACGCATGATCCATTTTTAGACCGTAATGCTATAAAAGTTAGTATTTTTATGAATGTGTTTAATGTGCATTCAAATCGAAGCCCAGTTGACGGAGTTGTCGCGAACATTTGGTATCGAGCAGGATCGTTCTTGAATGCTGATTTAGATAAGGCATCAGAACAGAACGAGCGAAACGCTTTACATCTTCAAACTGCCTCGGGTGAAGATATCACGTGCGTACAAGTCGCTGGTTTAATTGCGCGTCGAATATTGTGCTACGTGCAAAAAAGGGATTCTGTTGAATCGGGGCAACGTTTCGGGTTTATCCGTTTCGGCTCTCGAGTGGATGTTTACTTACCGACAACCGCAAAAATAGAAGTTGAACTTGGTAATAAAACGGTAGGTGGTGAATCTATTATCGCCCAGTTGGCTAGTTAGTTATGTGTGATTCAATTTTTAAAAATATAATCCAACAAGCAGTGGGCAGAACCATCATTGGTTTTGCGGGCAGTATCTAAAGTGGGCGAACCCAAGATTGTAAAAGCCTTACCACAGCGAAAATCTGGTGGGGTTATTTATATATTGCCTAATTTGTTTACCACAGCCAGCCTATTTGCGGGCTTTTACGCGATAATGAGTTCTCGCTCAGGCCAGTTCGAAGCAGCTTGTATTGCTTTGTTAGCTGCTATGGTTATGGATATGTTGGATGGTCGAATAGCACGGATGACCAATACAACTAGTGAGTTTGGGTCCGAGTACGATAGTTTGGCGGACATGGTGTCATTTGGTGTAACTCCAGCGTTGGTATTATACGAATGGGTACTATTTGAATTTGGCCGCGTAGGTAGTATTGCAGCGTTTTTGTTTTTAGCGTGTGCTGCGTTGCGTTTGGCGCGATTTAATACTCATTCTGGTGAGGAGAAGCGTTTTTTCTCTGGAATGCCGAGTCCAGCAGCAGCTGCGGTACTAGGGTCAATGGTTTGGGTGGGATACGACAATGAGCTAGGTGGTTTACTTTATAATTATGCTGCACTGATTCTTTGTGTCGTAAGTGCCTTGGCAATGGTAAGCAGCGTTAAGTATAGAAGTTTTAAAGACTTTGATTTAAAAGGGCATATGCCCTTTGTTGCCCTGATAGGTGTGGTGCTAATCGTTGCGCTTATTGCGGTTGATCCTCCGATTTTCTTTTTAGGTTTAGCTATTACCTATCTCGTGAGTGGTCCATTACTCGATGGGTTTGAATCCTGGAGGGTTTCCAAAGCCGATAAGAGTGCAGGCGATTCATCTGGAGATGCCTGATCCCTGTTTTAGCCTCAGTAACTTTTGTCCTAACTCTTTAATATGAAGCTATTAAATTAGTGTATAAAACTTGAGATGAATATAAGTGGTAGTTTAGTCGCACTAGTAACACCTATGAAGAATCAGGGTGAAGTCGATTTTGCTGCCCTCGAAAGCCTTGTCGAATGGCATATTTCGTCCGGTACTTCGGCTATTGTGGCAGTTGGTACGACTGGTGAGTCTGCGACTTTGTCGAAGGCCGAAAATGTAGAAGTTGTCGCCAAAACAATAGAGTTTACGCAAGGCAGGGTCCCGGTCATAGCGGGCACAGGATCTAACGCTACTGCGGAAGCAATCGCGATGACCATAGAGGCCGCGAAGCTTGGGGCCGATGCGAGCCTGCAGGTTGTACCTTATTACAATAAGCCAGAACAGGATGGGATGTTCGCGCATTTTAAAGCGATAGCAGACGCCGTTTCGATGCCACATATTTTATATAATGTACCGGGTCGGACAGTTGCAGACATGTCAAACGAAACGGTATTACGATTAGCCGAATTAGAAAATATTGTGGGCATTAAGGATGCTACAGGTGATCTGGCTAAGGGCAAACAGCTTTTGGCGCAAGTACCCGACGGTTTTAGTGTCTACTCTGGTGACGACGAAACGGCTTTGCAATTGATTGCGGCTGGCGCGAAAGGCGATATATCGGTCACGGCAAATGTGGCGCCAGCTATGATGAGCGAAATGATTGCTGCAGCGCTGCGTGGAGATATGCAAACTGCCGAAGCATACAACCAAAAATTAATGGGCTTGCATTCAGCTTTGTTTGTAGAATCTAGCCCAGCTCCCACTAAGTGGGCGTTACAGCAAATGGGTAAATTGGAAAATATATTGAGGTTACCGATCATTCCACTTTCACCTCAGGGTGAGGTTGTGGTTTCAAAAGCTATGCAGCAAGCGAAAATAGTAAGCTAATTCCGCAGGTGTTTCACGGTGCGTGAGGCAAGTTATTGGCCTTAATTAATCCTAAAATGTAGTCGCAAGAGGAACTAGATGAATATAAGTTACGGTCAAACGATAACTACCCCACTTATAGCCTTAATGGCTTTATTGTTGGTTGCTTGCGGTTCTATGGAGCGGTTAGAGACTGGTGAAGCTGTAGCTTATAAAGAGGCGAAAATTCGACCCCCATTGGCAGTGCCTGAGGGTATGAACGAAGTGCCGCTTAATCCTGCCAACGAGTTGCAGCAGATTTCCGTTGTTGAGCAGGCCGCGGAGTCACGGATACCGCCAAATGCTGGGTTGGTTGAAAAAGCAGATATAGAAGCGGAATCAGATGCTTTGGTGGCAGAACCTGAAGTTAGTGCAGCTGAGCCAATCATAACGGTTGTGATTACCGGTAGAAATCCTCGATTAAACACTTCAC